>DASQFA010000307.1:0-19675 GCA_035633375.1 Rubrivivax sp. | reverse complement strand
GATCTGGCGCACCAGCATCAGAATCGCCTGCATCACGTCGAGCGGCTCGAAGCCGGCGATCACCACTGGCTTGCGGAACTCTTCGGCGAAGAACTCGTAGGGCTGGCTGCCGATGATGGTGGAGACATGCGCCGGGCCGATAAAGCCATCGAGCGGCAGCGTGCCGAGCTCGCGCACCTCAGGCGACTCCAGGATGTTGGTGATGGCGGCCGGCGTCAGCACGTGGTTGCACAGCACGCTGAAGTTGGCGAGGCCCAGGCGCGCCGCCTCCTGGATGACGAGCGCGGTGGGCGGCGTAGTGGTCTCGAAGCCGATGGCGAAGAAGACGACCTCGCGCTCGGGGTGCGCCTGCGCTATCTTCAGCGCATCGGCCGGCGAATAGACCATGCGCACATCGCCGCCGCGCGCCTTGGCCTTCAGCAGCGACAGGTTGTTCGAGGCCGGCACGCGCAGGCAGTCGCCGTAGGTGCAGAGGATCACCTTCTGCTCGAGGGCGAGCCCGATCGCGAGGTCGACACGCCCGATCGGCAGCACGCAGACCGGGCAGCCCGGGCCGTGGATCATGCGCACGGGGGCTGGCAGCAGGTCGGCCACGCCGTAGCGCGAGATGGCGTGTGTGTGCCCGCCGCAGAACTCCATCAGGTTGTAATGGCGGCCGGGGTCGGCCTCGGCAGCGATGGACGCAGCGATGTTTTGCGCCAGCGCGCCGTCGCGGAATTCGTCGATGTACTTCATGCGCTCTGGCCCACTTCGGGCACAGCCCCGTGCTCCGCTGCCTTGGACAGCTCGGCAAACAGCGCCAGCGTGCGCGCGGCCTCGTCGGCGTCGAGCCGGGACAGGGCATAGCCCACGTGCAGGATGACGTAGTCGCCGACCTGCACGCCGTCGACCAGCGCCAGCGAGATCTCCTTGCGGATGCCGTCGAGATCGACCAACGCCACGTCCTCGCCGCGCAACTCCACCACCCGCACCGGTATCGCCAGACACATGATTCAGTCTCCCTGTTTGATCTTGCACAGCGCCACCCAGGCCTGGCCCAGGGCGATGCCGCCGTCGTTGGGCGGTGCCTGCCGGGCCTCGAGAACGCGCAGCCCGGCGTTGCGCAGGCGCTGCCCGAGCAGCGCGGTGAGCAGCGCGTTGAGGAAGCAGCCGCCACCCAGGGCCACGCTGCGCACGCCGCTGCGCGCTGCGGCCGCCTGCACCCAGCGCGCCAGGCCATCGGCCATCGCCTGGTGGAACAGCGCCGCGCCGCGCGCCGCATCGCTTTCATCGGCCAGGCGTGCGATCAGCGGGCCCGGGTCGAGATGGCCGTCGGCGGTGCAGGGCACCAGCGCGGCCAGTTCGGCGGCAGGCAGGCGTGGCGCGGCCGAGCCGGCCAGCGCCTCCAGCAGCATCGCCGCCTGGCCCTCGTAGGCCGAAACCTCACGCACGCCCAGCAGTCCGGCTGCGGCGTCGAACCAGCGGCCCATGCTGGAGCTGGGCGGGCAGCGCAGTCCGCGCGCCAGCATCTGCGCCACCGCGCCGGCACCCAGGTGGTGGCCGAAACGCGCTTCGATCTGTGCCCCGCGGCCGATGGCCTGCAGCGCCGCCGCGGCCATGCGCCACGGCTCGCGCGCGGCGACGTCGCCGCCAGGCATGGCGATCGGCGCCAGGTGGCCGAGGCGGCGGCAGTCCGCGCCGTCGACCAGCAGCAGTTCGCCGCCCCAGGCACCGCCGTCGCTGCCCAGGCCGATGCCGTCCAGCGCCAGGCCGAGCAGCGGGCCCCTCACGCCATGCTCGGCGGCGACGGCCGCAATGTGCGCGTGGTGGTGCTGCACCGCGTGCAGCGGCAGCGCGTGGCGTGCCGCGAACTCGAGCGCGAAGCGCGTGCTGAAGAAGTCGGGGTGCAGGTCGTGCGCCACGGCCTGCGGCCGCACGTCGAGCACCGCGCACAGGTGCTCGACCATCTCGACCAGCGCGTTGCAGGTGGCGGCGTTGTCCAGGTCACCGACATGCGGCGACAGGAAGGCCTCGTCGCCGCGCGTCAGGCACACGGTGTTCTTCAGCCAGGCACCGGTGGCCAGTATCGGCGGTCCGGCGCGCGGCAGCTTGATCGGGCAGGGCGTGTAGCCGCGCGCGCGGCGGATGAACTGCGGAGCCGCCAGCGGCAGCACTCGCAGCACGCTGTCGTCGCAGCGCGCGACGATGTCGCGGTCGTGCAGCAGCACCGCGTCGGCGATGCCGTCGAGCCGGGACAGCGCTTCGTCATTGCCGATCACCAGCGGTTCGCCGCCCGGGTTGGCGCTGGTCATCACCAGCAGCAGCTCCTGTGCCTGCTGCAGCCAGTGGCTGCCGCTCGGGCGACCCGCCGCCTCGTGGAACAGCAGGTACTGGATTGGCGTGCTCGGAAGCATCAGGCCCAGCACGCGCAGGCCCGGCGCGATGCCGGCCAGCGCATCGGGCCGGTCCTCGCGCAGCGGCAGCAGCACGATCGGCCGCTCGGCAGCCTGCAGCAGGGCCTGTTCGGCGGCGCCGGCGTGCACCCAAGCGATGGCCGAGGGCAGATTGGCGGCCATCACCGCGAAGGGTTTCTCCTCGCGCTGCTTGCGCTGGCGCAGGCTGGCCACCGCCTCGGCATGCCGTGCATCGCAGGCGAGGTGGAAACCGCCCAGGCCCTTGACGGCGACGATGCGGCCGTCGCGCAGCAGGGCCAGCGTGGCGGCGATCGGGTCCCCGGGGATCGGCCGGCCTGCCAAATCGACGAGGCGCAGCGCCGGGCCGCACACCGGGCAGGCATTGGGTTCGGCATGGAAGCGCCGGTCGAGCGGATCGGTGTACTCGCCCCGGCACGCCGGGCACAAAGCGAAAGGCGCCATGCTCGTCATCGCGCGGTCATAGGGCAGCGCGCGGGTCAGCGTATAGCGCGGCCCGCATTGGGTGCAGTTGATGAAGGCGTAGCGGTGCCGGCGGTCGGCCGGGTCGAAGAGTTCGCTCAGGCAGGCAACGCAGGTGGTCGTATCCGGCGGCACACTGGTGGTCACCGCGCCCGAGCGGCTGGCAAGTATGTGGAAGGCCGCGTCAGCGTCGAGCACCTGGGTGGCCCGGGCTTCCAGCGCGTCCACGCGCGACAGCGGCGGGGCATCGCGCCTCAGGCGCTGCTCGAAGCGCTGCAGTGCGGGCGCCGGACCCTGCACCTCGATGGCCACTCCCTGCGTGTCGTTGGCTACCCAACCGGTCAGATGCAGATCCTGCGCCAGGCGAAAGACGAAGGGCCGGAAACCCACGCCCTGCACGGTGCCGCGCACGCGGATCGCGCGGCGTTCGACGGTCTCGGTGTCGGCCAGCATGGGCTTGCGATCAGCGCGGCTGCAGCCGCGCGACCTGCGCTTCGAGCTCGGCCACGCGGCGCTGCAGCGCCGCCACCTGTTCCGTGCGCTGCAGCGCCGCCACCTGTTCCGTGCGCTGCAGCGCCGCCACTTGGTCCAGACGCTGCTGCCGTGCCGCGCGCGCGCCAGCTTCGATCCACGCCAGCCAAGCCTCCAGCCCGGCACCGCTGCTGGCCGAGACCTGCAGGATCTCTATCGACGGGTTGATCCGGCGCGCGTAGTCGAGGCAGCGCTCGACGTCGAAGCTCAGGTGCGGCAGCAGATCGACCTTGTTCAGCAGCATCAGCGACGCGGCGTGGAACATGTCGGGGTACTTCAGCGGCTTGTCCTCGCCTTCGGTCACCGACAGCACCACCACCTTGTGCGCTTCGCCCAGGTCGAAGGCGGCAGGGCAGACCAGGTTGCCGACGTTCTCGATTATCAGCACCGAATCTTCGGCCGTCGCCAGCCGGCCCAGTGCCGTTTCCACCATGGCGGCGTCGAGGTGGCAGCCCTTGCCGGTGTTGATCTGGATCGCCGCGGCGCCGATGGCGCGGATGCGCTCGGCATCGACGCTGGTCTGCTGGTCGCCTTCGATCACGGCCACCGGCAGCGCGCCGGCCAAGCGTTCGATGGTGCGCACGAGCAGCGTGGTCTTGCCCGAGCCGGGGCTCGACACCATGTTCAGCGCGAAGATGCCGCGCTGCGCCAGCGCGGCGCGGTTGCGCATCGCGATGCTGTCGTTCTTGGCCAGGATGTCGCGCTCGATCTGCACCAGGCGCGGCTGCGTCATGCCGGGCACGGAATTGCCTGCCGCGCCGGTGCCGTAGTGCACTGCGTCGGCGCCGTGCGAGTGCGCAGGGTCGGGGTGCGCATGCGCGTGGGTCGTGCCGTCGGCATGGGTATGCATGCCGCCGTCGCCCGGCTCGTGGCTGTGTTCGTGCGGATGCACATGGGCATGGCTGTGCACCGAGCCGTCGGCATGCGTGTGGTTGTGTTCGTGCGCGGCTTCGTGCACGTGCTCGTGCGCATCCTGGGCGTGGTCGTGCTCATGGCTGTGCGTGCTGCCGTCGGCGTGGGTATGGGTGTGCTCGTGGCCGGCGCCCTCGACATGGACGTCGCCGGTGCCGCAGCCGCAGGTCATGCACATGGGGGTTCTCCTTCGGGCGCCCGCAGGGCGCCGTGGATGTCGGTGCCCCGAGGGATGATTGTCATTCGATCTCGATGTCCGTCACGCGCATGCGCTCGCCACCGGTCACCTGCAACTGGTGGCTGCCGCACTGCGCGCAGCCGTCGCCGCGCTGCGCGATCACCACCGGCTGCGAGCAGCGCATGCACCAGGCGCTGCCCTCGGTTTCGGTGATGTCCAGCCGCGCCGTCGCGGCCAGCGTGCCGCGCATGACCACGTCGAAGGCGAAGCGCATGGCCTCGATCTCCACCTGCGCCAGCTTGCCGATCTCCAGCCGCACGGCCGCCACGCGCCGCGCGCCGTTCGCACGGGCGGTGTCCTCGACGATCTCGCGCACGCTCTCGGCCAGCGACATTTCATGCATCTTCGAACTCGACGCTACAGGCCACACAGGGGTCCAGCGAATCTACCAGCACGCGGGTGCGCCGGTGCAGCGAGTCAAGGTCGTGCGCAGGGGCATCCTGCAGCGCCACCGGCAGCGCGCCTGCGGGATGGAAGTTCCACTCGGTGGGCGCGACGATGCGGTAGTCGGCGGTGCGCCCTTGCACCAGGCGCAGCCGGTGCATCAGCAACCCGCGGGCGTTCTCGACCCAGGCCAGGCCGCCGCCGTCCGGCAGGGCGGTGGCACCCAGTGCGGCGCGGCCATGGCCCGCCAGCAGCAGCGCCAACTCGCGCAGCCGCGCCACGCAGCGCGCCGGCACGCGCGATTGGCAGCGCTGCATCAGGGCCTGCAGCAACGCATCGGACTGCAGCCGTGCGAGCGCGCCGGTCTCGGCCGGGGCGCCGCGCCAGACCGGCCGGCGTGGGAACTCGGCGTCGGCATCGATGGCCTGGGCGAGCTCGGCGAGGCATGCTGCCTGCACCGGCGTGGCCAGCAGCGGCACCACGGACATGGCCTGCGCCGGCTGGGTGCCGGCCGCTGCGGCGTCGTCGTCGAGTGCGTAGCGCACGAAGCGCGCCGCAGCGGTGCGCCCTTGTTGCGCCCAGCGGTCCAGCGCGGGAAGCGTCTGCAGGGCGAGCCATTCCTCGGCCGAGCTGCCGAAGGCGGCCGCGGCGATGGCGCTGCCCGAGTCACGTGTGGGCCCGGCCAGCGCACCGCGCGCGGCGGCGATGGCGGCCTCGTTGGGCAACTCGCCGATGGCCTTGGGCCATTCCAGCAACGTGCGCCAGGCGGTCTCGCGCAGCGTTTCGGCCGATACCGCTGCCTGCGCGCGCGCCAGCGTGTGCTCTTGCGCCGCTTCGCCCGCGGCGGCAGCGCAGGCCAGTTCGCTGGCCGCGGCCTGAGAGTGGGCGCAGATCGAATACAGGCGCGGCACCATGGCTGCGGCTTCGGCACGGCTGCGACCCGATAGAAGATCGCGTGCGATGTCGGGCCGGGACGATGCCACGTGCACCCGCGCGACGCGTCCGCGGTCGATGCGCAGGCCGATCCGCAATGCGCCCTCAGGGCCCACGGTCGGTGTGCCGGGGCGGGCCGAAGAGGAAGTCGCGCTTGCTCAGCGGCCGCGCGGCCGGCGCCGGCGCGGCGGGTGCCTGGGTGGCGCACGCAGCGTCGGCCATGGCCGTCTCGCCGGTGTCGCGATGCGCCGCGTCGAACAGCGCTTCCAGGGCCGCCAAGGCGGTGTCGTGCGCGGTCGCGGGGTCGTCGAAGTCGAACATCGGCGAGAACAGCGAACAGGCCTGGTAGTCGCCGATCGTCGACTCGAAGCCGCCGATGAACTCGAAAACCCCGGCGGGAAAGACATAGTGCCGGCTCGTGCCCGCGGCGATCGGCTGCCAGCGTGCCAGGTTGCGCGGCATCAGCCACAGGTTCATGAACCACGGCGTGATCAGCACCCCGAGCCAATGCTCGTCCCAGGGGCGAAAGCCCACCGCCTCGACCGACAGCGCGGGGTTGAGGATCGGCACGCCGGCCATGCGTTGCTGTGCGATGTGGCGAAAGAGGGCTTCCAGTGCCGCATTCGGGCAGGGGCGCGGCGCCAGTGGCTGCGCAAGATCAGTCATCGAGCACCAGGAAATCCTGCTTCTGGGCCGAGCAGTTGGGGCAGGTCCAGTGCGCGGGCAGCTCGCTGAAGGGCGTGCCTGGGGGCACCTGCCAGACCTCGTCGCCGGCTGTAGGGTCGTACACGCTCCAGCAGATCTTGCACTCCAGCCGCGTGCACGGGCCGATCGCGGCGTGCCGGCTGGTGGGATCGTTCAGTGCACTCATGTCAACGGTGGCACGGCGTCGCGCGTCGGCCGACGCATGGCTTCATCGTCGTCGAGCAGACACCGCGGAACCGGCTTTGCCGGGCCGCAGGTGGCGCCCCCTGGGGGGAGCGGCGAAGCCGCTTCGGGGGGGTCATGTCACGAATCGCTCATCCACTGCACCAGCTCGGCCAGCCGCTGGTGGCTTTCGACCAGGTCTTCGCGCGCGGCGACGGCCACCTCGGGCATGGCGACGACCTCGATGGTGTTGAGGATCAGCGTCTGCATGTTGTTGAAGTACTGCACGCGCCAGACGTGGCGCGCTGCGGTGCTGCTGATGCGGCAGTTGCCGAAGCCGCGCGACAGGATCACCACCGTGCCACCGTCGAGCACCTGGTCGATGTGCACGATGTCGTCGGGCGACAGCGGCAGCAGCGTCAGGTTGATGACATGCGCCGGCACGCCTGCGGCGCAGCGGTTCATCGCACTGTGCAGCTCGTGCACCAGCGCGGGCACGTTCATCGCGCCGGCGGGCAGCGGCAAATCGCGCAGTTGCGCGGCAGCGCCGTCATGGGCCAGCTTGCCCAACACCTGCGGCAGGGGTGCGGCGAGCAGGTAGTCGTGCCCCAGCGCGCCGCTGCCGTTGAAGTGCTGCTCGCGCCAGACACCGGCGAACACGCTTTCCTGCACACGGATCTCGTGGCCAGCAGCACCTGGCTCGACTATGGCGGCGACTTCACCTTCGCCCAAGGTTTCGTTCAGCACCCGCAGCGCGTCGGGGGCCAGGCCCGCCAGATCGAGTGCGGGCGCCTCGCCACCCTGTTCCAGCCAGGTGCCGAAGCGCCGCAGGAAGCCGGCCAGCACGTCGCGCGCGCCGGCCACGTCGGCGCCCGCGCCGGGCTCGGGCACGCGCGGCATCTCGAAGGTGCTCATCTCGCGCGGCATGGGCATGTAGTCGAGTGCGTCGTCGGGCTCGGGCATCAGGCTGTGGATGGGAATGTTCACGGGGCGCATGCGCGGCTCCTCGGTCTCAACGGCACGAGGCCGATGTGTCGGTGCCGGCGGTGCGCACGGGGATGCCGACGCTCGGCGGCCGGCTCGGCTCGGCGGCCAGCAGGCGCTCGAGCTCGGCGACATAGACGTCCCAGTCGCGGATGCCGTCCACCGCGCCCAGGTAGTGCCCGTCGCGAAGCATGACGAAGGCCGGCCAGCGGGCAAAGCCGAAACGCGGCGCCAGCAGCCGCGACACCGCGGGCGGCAGCAGCGCCACGCGAAAGGCGCCGCCGCGGCTGGCATGCAGTTCGGGCACGATCACCGCCAGGTCGAGCGCTTCCTTGAATCGATCGGGGTCTTCGGCAAAGACAACCATTGCGGCGCCAGGCTGGGTGGCCCAGTCGTCGAAGCCTGCTGCGTCGTGCAGTACCGTGGCGCCGGTCTCGGCGACCATGCGCGCAAACAGCGGGTGCAGCGCCGGCGGCGTGGCGGGCGCGGTCGATGCTTTCATGTCGTTGCCTTGCGCAGATGGGCGGGCAGTTCGGGCACGCGATCGACCAGGTCGGCGAAGTACGCGTCGAGCGCGCCGTCGCCGCGCAGCACGGCGGCCAGCGCCTGGCGCGCGGCCCGGGCCTGGGCGGCTTCTTCGTCGCCGAGCACCTGGCGCGCGGTGCCCAGGAAACCCAGCACCCAGGTGCCCACCGGCTGTTCGCCCACCAGCATCATGTCCAGCAACTCGCGCTGGCCGTCGGCCTCGCACCAGGCCAGATGGCCCTGGGTTTCGACCACCCGCAATGGTTGGCCGATGCACATCAGCACGTCACCTCGTGGGCCCCGAAACGGCTTCGCTGCCAGCTCCCCGAGGGGGCGTCGTCGCCTTGGGGCCGAGTGGCGCGGCTCCAGGTCCGCCTGCGCGGACTTCGGCGGCATGAAGGCCAGCCGCCTCAGGGGGCTGCCGGCCCGACGGCGTCGGGACGAGGAAGCGCGCATCGCCGATGCGGCAGGCTTCGTGCTCGCTCGGGCGCCCGGCTTCGTAGTCCTGCAGCGCCAGCGCGGCGGGGCTCAAGCTTTCTTCGGGCGGGGCATCGCGCGGCACGGCCTCGATGCCCCAGCTCTGCAACTCGGCCACCGCCAGTTCGACGGCTTCATCGAGCCGTGCGCGCACGACCGGGCTGAGGCTGCCGCCCAGATCGTCGAGTACCTCGGCTTGCACGCCGATGAGCGTGATCCTCTGGGGAAACCGGTTGCGCAGCCGCGCCAGCGACAGCAGTTCCTGGAAACTGGCTTCATGCAGGCTCATCATGGTGTCAGCCCATACCGGCACCTCGGCATCGCGAAAGACACGCAGCGTGCCGGGTGCGAGCTTGTAGTCGATGGCGTCCAGCACCAGCACGTGCTCGGCATCGCAGACAGGGTCGAGCAGGTACATGCCCTGCGTGCCGCCGTCGAGAAGCGAAACCTGCGGCGGCCACGCGTAGCGCGCATGCAGCGCCTCGACGCAGCGCACGCCGAAGCCTTCGTCGGCCCACAGCAGGTTGCCGATGCCCAGCACCAGCACCCGGGCGGGCGAGACCGGGGTCGAGGGCCCGGACGTGGCGCGCAAGGAACTCACCGCTTCGACACCCGCCAGCCATTGACCATCGTGCTGACCACGGTCTCGTTGGTGCAGATGTCTTCGCGCACCACCATGTAGAGGTGGACGATCGTGAAGATCAGCAAGTACCACATGCCCAGGTGATGCAGCGTGTGCACGTTCTGGCTGTAGCCGAGCAGGGGCAGCACCCAGGACGAGAACATGGTGTAGGCCCAGCTGTGCATGCCCAGCCCTTCGCCATACATCGCAAAGCCGGTGCAGATCATGAACATCGCCCCCAGCACGTACATGAAGAACATCGCCGCCATGGCCAGCGGGTCGTGCCCCAGCCAGGGCTGGACCTCGCGCCGCAGGAACAGGTAGTGCATCATCTGCTTGCTGAACGCGCTCCACCACGAAGGCGTGAGCATCTTCAGCGGCACCAGAAAGATCTCGCGCGAAAAGCGGTTGCCCACGAAGGCCCAGAGCACGCGCATCACGAAGGTCACGGCAAACACGTAGCCCGCCGTGAAGTGAGCGAAGCGGATGTAGCCGAACAAGAACTTGTCGTAGGCCTCGCCGCCGGACGACGGCGGTGGTGAACCGATCAGGTAGCCGGTGCTGGCCAGCACCACCAGGCATGCCGCCATCACCCAATGCCAGATCCGAACCGGGACTTCCCACACATAGGTGGGCTCGATCCGGCCGTAGGTTGCGCTCATGTTTGTCCCCCCAGGAAATCAGCGAACCGTGACCCGCGTGATCTCATCGCCTTGCGGCGACATCACGTGGGTGGCGCAGGCCAGGCAAGGGTCGAAACTGTGGATCGTGCGCAGGATCTCGAGCGGCTCGTCCGGCTTGGCCATCGGCGTGTTCATCAACGCCGCTTCATAGGCGCCGATCTGGTTCTTCGGGTCGCGCGGGCTCGCGTTCCAGGTGGTCGGCACGACGCACTGGTACAGATCGACCTTCCTGTCCTTGATCCTGACCCAGTGGCCGAGCGCCCCGCGCGGCGCCTCGCAGTACCCGGCGCCCTGAGCCAGGGCCGGCCAGGTGGCAGGCTCCCAACTGTCGACATTGGCGGTGGCGAAGTTGCCTGCCTTGAGGTTGGCCATCAACTTGTCGAAGAAGTAGCGCATCTTGTGTGCCGCCCACGAGGCCTCGAGGCCGCGCGCCGCGGTGCGGCCAAGGGTGGAGAACAGCGCCGGCAGCGGCACATCGAGCTTCTTCAGCACCATGTCCACCGGTTCCTTGAACTCTGCCTTGCCCGCTGCGTAGCCGATCACGAAGCGCGACAAGGGGCCGACTTCCATCGCGTGGCCACGCCAGCGCGGCGCCTTGACCCACGAATACTTGGCGCTTTCGTCGACCGATTCGATCGCGGTCCTGGTGCCCTTGGTGTCCTTGCCGAGCACGAAGTTGGCTTCGGTGACGCCGTCGAACGGGTGCAGACCCTTCGCGCCGTCGGCATACTTGTACCAACTGTGGTCGACGAACTCCTGGATCTGCGCCGGGTCCTTCAGGTCGACCGGCAGGATCTCGGCGAGCTTGCCGTTGAGGATGGCGCCGCGTGGCACGAGCAGGCTCTTGTTGCTGTCGTCGTTGGCGATGTCGGGGAACTCGCCGTACGAGAGCAGGTTCTGGCTCGAGATGCCGCCGCCGATGGCGCCCCAGTCCTTGTAGAACGAGGCGATGGCCAGCAGGTCGGGGACGTAGACGTTGTCGATGAAGGCAATGGTCTGATCGATGATGCTCGAGATCATGTTCAGCTGAGCCATGTTGATCGACCCGATGCCGTTCAGGTTGATCGAACACGGCACGCCGCCGACCAGCCAGTTCGGGTGCGGGTTCTTGCCGCCGAAGACGGTCTGGATCTTCACGATCTCTTTCTGGAAGTCGAGTGCTTCCAGGTAGTGCGCCACCGCCATGAGGTTGGCCTCGGGGGGCAGCTTGTAGGCTGGGTGGCCCCAGTAACCGTTGCGGAAAGGCCCCAACTGGCCCGATTCGACGAACTTCTTGAGACGGCTCTGCAGGTCGCGGAAGTAGCCCGGCGATGACTTCGGCCAACTGCTGATGCTTTGTGCCAGTTCGGAAGTCTTCTTCGGGTCGGCACTCAGCGCACTGACCACGTCGACCCAGTCGAGCGCGTGCAGGTGGTAGAAGTGCACCAGATGGTCGTGCGCGTAGAGCGTCGAGTGCATCAGGTTGCGGATGATGTTGGCGTTGTCGGGGATCTGGATCTTCAGCGCGTCTTCCACCGCTCGCACCGAGACCAGCGCATGGGTTCCGGTGCACACGCCGCAGATGCGCTCGACGAAGGCCCACGCGTCGCGCGGGTCGCGGCCCTTGAGGATGACCTCCAGGCCGCGCCACATCGTGCCGGTGGACACGGCGTTGCGGATGACGTTCTTGTCGTCGAGGTTGACCTCGATGCGCAGGTGGCCCTCGATGCGCGTGACGGGGTCGACGACGATGCGCTTGCCGCTGTTGTCGAGCTTGAAGCCTTGGGTTTCGATGACGGACATGATCAGCTCCCCACCTTGGTCGCGTGCTCAGCCTGCGTTTTCTTGCGGTCGGCCGAGCGCCTGATCGCGGTGACGGCGGCATGCGCCACCAGCGCGGCACCGGTCACGCCTGCGGCGGCGAGGCCGACCCTGTCGGCATTCGCTTCGATGCCGAACGGGGTGATGTTCGTCAGCCGGTCGTAGAACGAACCCTTGTCCCAGAAGCCGTCTTCCGAGCAGCCGATGCAACCGTGGCCGGAACCGATCGGGAAGGACACGCCCTCGTTCCAGCGGGTGGTGGAACAGGCGTTGTAGGTGGTCGGGCCCTTGCAACCCATCTTGTAAAGGCAGTAGCCGTCCCTGGCGCCGGCGTCGTCCCACTTCTCGACGAACTGCCCGGCGTCGAAGTGGCCGCGGCGGTAGCACTTGTCGTGAATGCGCTGGTTGTAGAACATCTTCGGCCGGCCCTGGCGGTCCATCTCGGGCAGGCGGCCAAATGTGACGTAATAGGTGACCACGCCGGTCATGACCTCGGCGATGGGCGGGCAACCGGGCACCTTGATGATCGGCTTGTCGGTGATGACCTTGTTGATCGGCACCGCAGTGGTCGGGTTCGGCTTGGCGGCCTGCACGCAACCCCACGAGGCGCAGGAGCCCCAGGCGACGACGGCCGCGGCGCCCTCGGCCACGTGCTTGAGCTTCTCGACGAAGGGCCTGCCACCAGGCATGCAGAACATGCCGTCCTCGCCGAGCGGCGGGTTGCCTTCGACGGCCAGGATGTAGTTGCCCTTGTATTCCTTCATCACCTGCTCGAGCGCCGCCTCGGCCTGGTGGCCGGCGGCGGCCATGATCGTGTCGTCGTAGTCGAGCGAGATCATCGACAGAATCACGTCCTTGGCCAGCGGATGCGACGAGCGGATGAACGATTCGGTGCAGCAGGTGCACTCCAGCCCGTGCAGCCACAGCACCGGCGTGCGCGGCTTGGTCTCCAGCGCGTGGGCGATGCGCGGCGCGAAGGCCGGTGCCAGGCCGAGCGAGGCGGCCGTCAGGCTGCAGAACTTGAGATAGCTGCGGCGGGTGATGCCCTGCCGGCGCATGACGTCATAGAAAGTCTCCATCATCCGGGCTCCTCTAGTGTTTTTCGGCAGCCATCGGGCAGCCGTGGGACCGCGTCGCAAATCTGTTGCGAGTCTGGACTTGCTGCAAGCGAAGAATATGATTCAGGTCAAGGTGTGTCCAAACAGGCTCGCCGAAGCTCGCCTGCGGGGCGGATTGGCCTTGACGCACGGGCACCAAGGCAGCCCAGCGGGCCCCGGGGCTTGCCAAAGCGGAGACCGGCTGTTGGAACTCAGACGTTCGGTGCTCGTACCCTACTCGGCGGAAGGCATGTTCGACCTGATCGAACATGCCGAGGACTATCCGCAGTTCCTGCCGTGGTGCGTCGGCGCCACCATCCTGGAGCGCAGCGACGAGTGGGTGGCTGCACGCATCGAGTTCAGCTACCTGCGCGTTCGCTTCGGTTTCCAGACGCGCAACCCGAAGCGCCGGCCCGAATGGCTGAGCGTGCGGCTGGTCGAAGGGCCGTTCAGGCATTTCCAGGCCGACTGGCACCTCACGCCGCTGGGCCACCAGGGTTGCAAGATATCGTTCGACCTGTCCTACGAAGTCTCCGACGGCGTGCTCGACCGCGTCGCCGCGCGTGCGGTGGACCTGGTCTCGCGATCGATGATGGATGCCTTCATCCAGCGCGCCGAAGCGACACTGGGGGTGTTGCCGGCCCAGGCCCCCACGGCAGGGCCGCGCCCGCCGGCCTCAGCGCACGACAATGCAGCGGCGGCCGCGCCATCGGCGGCTGCAGGACTGCCCCCTGCCGCTCTGGCTCCCGTGCCCGGCCGGGCGGCGACCACAGATCCCCATTCCCTTCCCCTCACCGCCACAGGACACACCATGAGCACACCCACCCCGTCCCATATCGACATCGTGCGCGCCTCGCCGCTGGCCCAGGACATGAGCGCCGACGAGGCCGCGGTGCTGGCCTCGCTGGTGACGCTGCAGGCAGTGCCGGCCAAGCAGCTGCTGGCGCGCGAAGGCACGGTCGACAACCGGCTGTACGTGCTGGTCGAAGGCTCGCTGGCCGTCGTCAAGCAGGCCGGGACGAGCGAGGAAGCGCAGTTGCACCTGCTCGGCCCCGGTGACTTCGCACACGAGCTGGGCTTTCTCGACGGCGCCGAACGTTATGCCTCGCTGGTGGCCGCGACCGATTCGCGCGTGCTGGTGCTCGAGCGCGAAAAGCTCGAAAGCCTGATCGACAGCCACCCGCGCGTGCTCTACCGGGTGATGTGCGCCATCGTGCGCGTCGTGCACCGCGTGCAGACGCGCCAGGCTATCGAATCTTCGGAACTGACGAACTACATCGTCAAGCAACACGGCCGCTATTGAAAGCTGAAAGCTGAGTGTTGAGTGTTGAGTGCTGAGCGCAGGTGGAAGCGCGCAGCGCCAGGCTCTTCTGTGCGCACGTCGATGCCGACGTGGCCCGCGGGGCCGGATGCCGTGGCGTGGGCACGCAGTCGCACCGTGGGTGGCTGACGTCGCAGGGCCGGCGCTTTGGCGCTGGGCCTTCACCACCCGCTTGCGCTGGCCGACGAAACCCGCACCGATTCCTGGGTGAGACCCGCAGCCGCCCGCGGGGGCGATG
Organism: Rubrivivax sp.; assembly: GCA_035633375.1. Taxonomy (GTDB): domain Bacteria; phylum Pseudomonadota; class Gammaproteobacteria; order Burkholderiales; family Burkholderiaceae_C; genus Rubrivivax. Next base: position 5,190 of record DASQFA010000307.1, on the reverse strand, counting down.
GCACGCCTCTGGCTTGACCTGCATCATGCTGCGCCTGCGGGCCGTTGCCTAGAGTCACGCGGGGGTGGCTTGGCGATGAGTCCTGTCGGTATGAGTGTCTTGATGCTGCTGGCCTTTGCCGGCTTTGCGGCGTTGGCGTGGCGCAAGTTGCAGGTCGTGCAGTCTCTGCAGCCCGAGAACCGCTGGGACCAACCCTGGCAGCGCGCGCGCAGCGTGCTCGTCAACGGTTTGCTGCAGCGGCGCATGCTGCAACGCGAATGGCGTGCCGGCCTGATGCACGCCATCATCTTCCTCGGCTTCATGTCGCTGCTGCTGCGCAAGCTGCAGCTCATCGCCATCGGCTATGACGAGGGGTTCGTCTTCCCGGCGGCTTTCGGCGGCCCCTTTGCGGCCTTCAAGGATGGCATCGAACTGGCCGTCACGCTGGCGGTGTTGTATGCGCTGTGGCGACGCTTCGTGCAGCGGCCGGCGCGCCTGGAGCCGAACCGTGAGGCCGTGCTCGTGCTGTGCCTGATCCTGGCGATCATGCTCACCGACTTTGCCTTCGACGGCTTTCGCTTCGCGATGCTGGCCGACAGGGTCAGCGGCGTTGCGCACGAGCGCGACTACGCTTTCATCGGCAGTGCCGTGGCCAACGCCTTCGCGGGCCTGTCGCCGCAGGCACTGGCGGCCGGCTATGCGCTGTCGTACTGGACGCAGATGGTGGTGGTGTTCAGCTTCCTCGTGCTGCTGCCGGCGGGCGAGCATTTCCACATCGTCACCGCCTTGCCGGCACTGTTCTTCCGGCGCGGCCGCCCGGCGAACCGCGTGCCAAGCGTGGACATCGACAAGTTGATGCAGGCCACCGACGAGGCCGACATGCAGGCCGGCGTGCGCACCGCGCTCGACCTGAACTGGAAGGAAGGCCTGGACACCTTCACCTGCACCGAATGCGGCCGCTGCAAGGACGCGTGTCCGACCCACCTTACGGGCAAGCCCTTGTCGCTGAAGATGGTCAACGACAGCCTGAAGCACCACCTGATGGACCAGCGCGAGGCCCTGATCGGCGGCGATGCGAAGCACGAGCTGCCCGCGCTGATCGGCCAAGTGATCAGCCAGGACACGCTGTGGGCCTGCACCAGTTGCGGCTACTGCGAGGCGGCGTGCCCGATCGAGCTGGAGCATCTGGACAAGTTCTTCCGCATGCGCCAGCACCAGGTGATGATCGCCGGCGAGTTTCCGCACGAGCTGAAGAAGGTGTTCGAGGCCTACGAGTCGCAAGGCAACCCATGGGGTCTGCAGTCCGGGCAACGGGGTGACTGGGCCCAGGGCCTGGACGTGCCGATCGTGGCCGAGCCGGCCGACATGCAAGGCCTGGACTACCTGTTCTATGTCGGGTCGGCGATGTCCTTCGACCCGCGCGGGCAGAAGATCGCGCGCGCCTTCGTCACCATCCTCAAGCACGCCGGCGTGCGCTTCGGCATGCTCGGCGCGGCGGAGGGCTCGACTGGCGAATGCGTGCGCCGCGTCGGCAACGAGATGCTGTTCCAGCAGCTCGCTGCCGGCCTGGTCGACAGGCTGAACACATTGGGTGTGAAGCGCATCGTCTGCTGCGACCCGCACGCGCTGAACTCGCTGCGCAACGAGTACCCCGAATTCGGTGGCCACTATGAGCTGGTGCACCACACGCAGCTCATCGAGGAACTGCTGGCGCAGGGCCGCATCCGCGTGAATGCGACGCTGCAGCGTGTGATCTACCACGACCCCTGCTATCTGGGGCGGCACAACGGCGAGTTCAACGCGCCGCGCGCCATCCTGGCACGCCTGAGCAGCGACACGCCGCTGGAGTTTGCGCTGGCGCGGGAGAAGGCCATGTGCTGCGGCGCCGGTGGCGGACGCATGTGGCTGGAAGAAACCATCGGCAAGCGCATCAACATCGCGCGCGTGGAGCAGGCGCTCGACCTGCAGCCCAAGACCATTGCTACTGCCTGCCCCTATTGCGCGGTCATGGTGGGCGACGGGCTGGGCGCGGTGCAGGGCGGTGGCGCCACGGCCTCGCGCGACATCGCCGAGCTGGTGGCGGAAGCGCTGCAGTAGCCGGGGCGGTTTGCCTGCAGGGCGCCGATGAGGCTTCGGCAAGGTGCCGACCTGGCGCCGACATGGCATTGACCGGCCGCAAATATTCGATCAAAATGGAAATATCGAACAAAGTGCCTGCCTACTTGATGCCTCGACGCCTGCCATGATCCGCGTGAGCAAGAAACTGTCGTTCCTCGACCGCTACCTCAGCGTCTGGATCTTCGCGGCCATGGCGCTGGGTGTGGGCCTGAGTTGGCTGGTGCCTGGGGTCGAAGCCTTCATCAACCGCTTCCAGGTCGGTGCGACGCACATCCCGATCGCCATCGGCCTGATGCTGATGATGTATCCGCCTTTTGCCAAGGTACGCTTGGAGGAGTTGCCCGACGTCTTCCGCGACACCAAGGTGCTGGCGCTGTCGCTGGTGCAGAACTGGATCCTCGGCCCGCTGCTGATGTTCGCGCTGGCAGCGATCTTCCTGCCCGACAAGCCGGAATACATGGTCGGCCTGATCATCATCGGCCTGGCACGCTGCATCGCCATGGTCATCGTCTGGAACGAGATCGCCCGCGGCTCCACCGAGTACGCGGCCGGACTGGTGGCCTTCAACTCGATCTTCCAGGTGCTGTTCTTCAGCGTCTATGCCTGGTTCTTCGTCACCGTGCTGCCGCCGCTGTTCGGATTGTCGGGCGCCGTGGTCGACATCTCCATCGGCCAGATCGCCGAGAGTGTGTTCATCTACCTGGGCATCCCGTGTGTCGCCGGCATCCTGACTCGGGTGATCATGCTGCGCTATGTCTCCAAGGAGTGGTATCACACGCACTTCGTGCCGAAGATCAGCCCGATCACGCTGCTCGCCCTGCTGTTCACCATCGTCGTCATGTTCAGCCTGAAGGGCCGGTTGATCGTCGACATCCCTCTGGACGTGGTGCGCATCGCCATCCCGCTGCTGATTTACTTCGTGCTGATGTTCCTGTTCTCCTTCACCATGAGCCACCGCCTCGGCGCCAGCTACGAAAAGTGCGCGACGCTGTCGTTCACTGCCGCCAGCAACAACTTCGAGCTCGCCATTGCCGTGGCCATCGCCGTCTATGGCATCAATTCCGGCGCGGCCTTCGCGGCCGTCATCGGGCCGCTGGTCGAGGTGCCGGTGATGATCGGCCTGGTGAGCGTGTCGCTGTGGTTGCGCAACAAGTATTTCGCCGCCGCGCCGGGCGCTGCGGCACCTGCCTGAGGTCGAGCCATGGAAGAAAAGGTTGCTGTCGCATCGCTCGGCGCATTGGCCCAGGGCATGCGCCTGCGCGTTTTTCGCGCGCTGGTCGGGGCCGCCCCGCAGGGCATGACGCCGGGCGCTTTGTCGGCGCTTCTCGACGTGCCTGCGTCCACCCTGTCGTTCCACCTGAAGGAGCTGATGCACGCCGGCCTGGTATCGCAGCAGCGCGACGGCCGCAGCCTCATCTACCGGCCGTCTATCGAGCAGATGAACGATCTGCTGGCCTACCTCACCGCCCACTGCTGCCTGGGTACGGGCTGCGACGCCGTCGCCGCGCCGGGCTGTTCCAACTGCTGAAAAGGAGAACTCCATGAAACGCTTCCATGTCCACCTGCATGTCGATGACCTCGCCAGGAGCATCGGCTTCTATGCCAAGCTCTTCGCGGCCGAGCCGGCACGGCGCGAAGACGACTACGCCAAGTGGATGCTCGACGACCCGCCGTTGAACTTCGCCATTTCCACGCGCGGTGCGAAAGCGGGCATCGACCACCTGGGCATTCAGACCGACGACACGGCCGAACTGGCCGCGCTGAAGGCGCGCGCCGAGGCCGCCGACATGGCGCTGCTCGACGAGGGCGAGACAACCTGCTGCTACGCGCGCATCGAAAAGCACTGGATCACCGACCCACAGGGCGTCGCCTGGGAGCACTTCCGCACGCTGGGCCACATCCCGGTCTTCAACGAAGCGGCCCTCCCTGCAGCCACGCGGTCCGCATGCTGCGCGCCTGCGGCCACGGCTGAAACGCCCACTGCCGCCGAGCCGGCGGCCTGCTGTGCACCCGCTGCTGCCCGGGGCAAGCCGGTGGGCGTTGCGATCGAGTCGTCGGGTAGCTGCTGCTGAGGGGCCTATGGGCGCCCACGTGCCGATTCTGTGCGCCCCAACCACGGCGCGCTGCGTGGTGCCGGGCAAGGGCATGCGTGGCCACTGGTCCAGGCGTCCCAGGCGTGGCCTGCGAGCCTGCACCGAGGCCAGGGCGCCCGGCTGTTTGGTCCATCCGTTCGCCATCCAGACCTTGGCCCCCGCCAGCATCGACACGTGCGCATTGCGCGGCATGCGCCGGGGCGAGTTCAGCGCCGGCGGTGCGCCACAGCGTGCCATCGTCAAGACCGTGTACGACCGCGCCGCAGCCGAGACCTGCCCGGGGTCGCCAGGACGCGCGGGCGCGTAGCGAAGGGCCTGCACTCCATGCACGCCGGCCACGGCCACAGCCATGGACCCGACCGTTCCACGGCCAGCTTCAATGCCGCCTTCGCCATCGGCATCGGCCTGAACCTTGCCTTCGTCGCCATTGAAGCCTTCTACGGCTGGAAGGTCAATTCGCTGGCGCTGCTGGCCGACGCCGGCCACAACCTGAGCGACGTCATCGGCCTGGTGCTGGCCTGGGGCGGGGCGCTGGCCGGCAAGCTGCGCCCGGATGCGCGCCACACCTACGGCTGGAAGCGCGCCGGCATCCTGGCCGCCTTCATCAACGCCTTGTTGCTGCTGGTGGCGATGGGCTCGCTGGCATGGGAGGCGCTGCACCGGCTGCAGTCGCCCCAGCCGGTCGAAGGCGTGACGATCATGGTGGTCGCCGGCATCGGCATCGTCGTCAACACCGCCACGGCGCTGCTCTTCATGCGCGGGCGCAAGAGCGATCTCAACATCCGCGGTGCCTTCTTGCACATGGCGGCCGATGCGCTGGTCTCGGCCGGAGTGGTGGTGGCCGGTGGCCTGGCCCTGGTGTTCGGCTGGGCCTGGCTCGACCCGGTGGTCAGCCTGGTCATCGCCGCGATCATCGTCGTCGGCACCTGGAGCCTGTTCAGGCAATCGCTGCACCTGCTGTTCGACGGGGTGCCCGACAGCGTGGACCTGCATGCGGTGC
>DASQFA010000306.1:0-3018 GCA_035633375.1 Rubrivivax sp. | reverse complement strand
CTTGTCGATGGCCGGGCTGCTGATGCCGGGCGCGCTGGTTGCCGCGCCCGTCAGCGAAGCGCATGTACGCTGCGTGCGCAGCCTCGTCCAGTCACAAATCGACGCCTTTTCCCCCAACGACGCCGAGCGTGCGTCCTCCTGTGCAAGCAGTGGCTGCGTCGTGGTGCCTAACAGCGGCAAGTCCTCGGCCTGAACCCACAGCCGCACGCATGAACCTGCACACACGCCCATGAACTGGCTGAACAAGTTGCCGGATTTCAAGCGCGAGCGACCGGGCCGCGAATGGTGGCTGTGGAAGCGCCTGCCGGCCATCCTGGGCTGGGGCACGGCCGTGCCCTTGCTGCTGGCGCTGGGCTTTTGGTGGACCGCGCCGGGCCAGCCCTCGGCTGCGGAAGAGCGCGACCTGATGCTCGTCATGTACCGGCTGATCGGCCTGCTGATCCTGCATTGGACGCTGGTGCTCACCTTGTCCATCGGCTGTGTCATCGTGATGGTGATGAAGGGCCCGGCCTATGTGGCCGACGCCTACCCGCCACCGGGTCGTGACCCGCTGGTGTAAGCGCCGCCGTCAACTTGTTGCGGGTAAATCAGCGTAGGCGGGCCATTGCGCTGGATTCTGAGCGTCTGTATTATCTACCGACCGGTTGGTCGTAAATGTTACCCGCCGACCCTCTATCCCCCATCGCCCCATCCGCCCGTTAGGCGCACCGATGCACGAAGCGCGCTTCCCCGGCAGATGCATCGCACGAACCCGAACATGACCATGACTGAGCGCAGCCCACAGCAAACGGCAGACCTCGTGCGCGATGGGATGTTCGTCAACGACCGGGCTTCCAAGTGGCTGGGCATGCAGGTGGCCGAGGTCACGCCCGGCCGCGCTGTACTGACCATGACGGTGCGCGGCGAGATGCTCAACGGCCACGACATCTGCCACGGCGGGCTGATCGCCACGCTGGCCGATTCGGCCTTCGCCTTCGCCTGCAATTCCTACAACGAGTTCTCGGTGGCTTCTGGCTTTGCCATCGAGTTGTTGGCGCCGGGCCGGCTGGGCGACGTGCTCACCGCCACCTGCGTCGAGGTGTCGAAGGCCGGGCGCACCGGCGTCTACGACACCGAGGTCAGCAACCAGCAAGGCCAGCGCATCGCGGTGTTCCGCGGCCGCTCGCACACCGTCAGGGGCAAGCCGGCGGTGGCCGGCTGAGGCTGAACCGCAGCACCCGGAGGCACCGATGCCCGTCAAGCACCCCGAGCCCGGCGACCTGGAGCCTATCGAACGCGCCAGCCGCGACGAGCTGGCGTCGCTGCAGCTGCAGCGGCTGAAGCACACGCTGCAGCAGGCCTATGCGCATGTGCCGCACTACCGCCGCGCCTTCGACGCGGCGGGCGTGCATCCCTCGGATTGCAAATCGCTGGCCGACTTAGGCAAGTTCCCGTTCACCAGCAAGGGCGACCTGCGCGACAACTACCCCTTCGGTATGTTTGCGGTGCCGCGCGAGCAGGTGGTGCGCGTGCATGCCAGCTCGGGCACCACCGGCAAACCCACGGTGGTGGGCTACACGAAGAAGGACATCGACATCTGGGCCGACCTGGTGGCACGCTCGATCCGCGCCGCGGGCGGGCGTGCCGGCGACATGGTGCAGGTGGCCTATGGCTACGGCCTGTTCACTGGCGGGCTGGGCGCGCACTACGGCGCCGAGCGGCTGGGCTGCACGGTGATCCCGATGTCGGGCGGGCAGACCGAAAAGCAGGTGCAGCTGATCACCGATTTCCGGCCCGACATCATCATGGTCACGCCCAGCTACATGCAGGTCATCGTCGAGGAGATGCAACGCCAGGGCCTGGACCCGCGCGCCAGCTCGCTGAAGGTGGGCATCTTCGGCGCCGAACCCTGGACCGAGGCGATGCGCCACGACATCGAGGTGCGCGCCGGGCTCGACGCGGTCGACATCTACGGCCTGAGCGAAGTGATGGGCCCGGGCGTGGCCAGCGAATGTGTCGAGACCAAAGACGGCCCGGTCATCTGGGAAGACCATTTCTATCCCGAGATCATCGACCCCGAAACCGGTGCCGTGCTGCCCGACGGCGAGCAAGGCGAGCTGGTCTTCACCACGCTGACGAAGGAGGCGTTGCCGGTCATCCGCTACCGCACGCGCGACCTGACACGGCTGCTGCCGCCCACCGCCCGCAGCATGCGCCGCATGGGCAAGATCGTCGGGCGCAGCGACGACATGCTCATCATCCGCGGCGTCAACCTCTTCCCCACGCAGGTGGAGGAGCTGGTGCTCAAGCACGGCCAGCTGTCGGGGCAGTACCAGCTGGTGGTAACGCGCCAGGGCACGCTCGACGAGGTGCAGGTGCTGTGCGAGCTGGTCCCCGGCCATGAAGCGGCCGACCGCGCCACCGTCGCCGGTGTGCTGCAGCAGCGCATCAAGACGCTCATCGGCATCAGCGCCACGGTCAGCGTGGGTGCGCCGGAGTCGATCGAACGCACGCTGGTCGGCAAGGCCCGGCGCGTGATCGACAAGCGGCCCAAGTAAGGCCGCGCGACAAACGACCCAAGCAAGGAAGACAGCCATGTACACACAGGCAATGGACACGGTGGCGCGCGAAGGCGCGAGCAAGCTGGAGCGCGTATTGAGCGCGGACCAGCAGGTGCTGCAGGACCGCTTCGACGCGCGCATCGACGCGGGCGACTTCATCGAAGCCAAGGACTGGATGCCCGACAACTACCGCAAGACGCTGCTGCGCCAGATCAGCCAGCATGCGCACTCGGAGATCGTCGGCATGCTGCCCGAAGGCAACTGGATCGGCCGCGCGCCGACGCTCAAGCGCAAGGCGATCCTGCTCGCCAAGGTGCAGGACGAAGGCGGCCACGGCCTGTACCTGTATGCCGCGGCCGAAACCCTGGGCACCAGCCGCGACCAGATGATCGAGGCGCTGCACTCAGGCCGCTCCAAGTACAGCAGCATCTTCAACTACCCCACGCTCACCTGGGCCGACATCGGCACCATCGGCTGG
>DASQFA010000305.1:0-2973 GCA_035633375.1 Rubrivivax sp. | reverse complement strand
CGGCCGCCGGGCCGCCCCAAGGTCGGCTGCACCCCCTTGGGGGGTCGGCGCCGCAGGCGCCTCGGGGGCCCATTCAGCCGGCCGCCGGGCCGCCCCAAGGCCGGCTGCACCCCCTTGGGGGGTCGGCGCCGCAGGCGCCTCGGGGGCCCAATCGATCTCGGCGCAATGCAGCGCGATGTGCTCCGGCGCATGGCCGTAGCCGGCGATGCACTGCCACACGTGCGCGCCAATGCGCAGGCGCATGCCATGCATCAGCCTGCGATACTGCGTCGGCACCTGCTTGACCATGCTGGCGTAGTAGTTCGAGCGCGCGCGCACCTTGGCCAGCGCCGACTCGTCATTCAGCCCATGCCGGGCAAAGAAGTCCGCCGCGCCGTGGCCGCTGTGGACGTCGCCGATGGCCGTGCTGGCCGCACGCGCGGCGTTCCAGTCGGTGGCGCTGATCCACAGGCGGCATTGCCAGCGCTGTGTCAGCCAGTGCGCCAGCCCGATATGGTCGGGGTGCATGTGCGTGCAGATGATGCGCAGCACCGGCAGGCCCTGCAACTCGGTGGCAAAGACCTGCTCCCACGCCGCGCGCGTGTCGTCGTTGTCGATGCCGCAATCGACGATGGCCCAGCCTTCGCGCCGGCCCTCGGGCGTGTCCTCGTGGTCACGCAGCAGCCACAGGTTGATGTGATCCAGTGCGAAGGGCAGCCGCATGCGCAGCCAGCGAACCCCTGGAGCCACCGGCAGGCTGCCACCGGCACAGGGCAACGTGTCGCCGAAGACATAGTGCAGTTCGCTTTCCAGGCTATTGGCCATGCGTGGGCTACCATTTGTGCTGTTCCGCAACGTCCCAGTCTAACCAGCCCGCGCCGCGCCCGGCCTCGCACGATCCGGCCGCCGCTGGGCGCAAGAAAGTGATGCGATGTTTCCGCACCGCCTGACCGATAGCCGGGCCTTCGACATCGCCAGCGCGATGCTCGACGGCTTCGATCGCCACTATCGTCTGTTCCGCGAGGCCAGCGCCTCGGCCAAGGCGCGTTTCGAGGCGGCCGACTGGCACGGCCAGCAGCGTGCGCAGGCGTTGCGCATCGAGTTCTACGACCAGCGCGTGGCCGAATCGGGGGTGCGCCTGCGCGGCGAGTTCGATGTCGACCACCTGTCGATGGACAGCTGGCAACAGGTCAAGCTGCACTACATCGGGCTGCTCACCAACCACCATCAGCCCGAGCTGGCCGAGACCTTCTTCAACTCCGTCACCACCAAGATGCTGCACCGCAGCTACTTCCGCAACGATGTCATCTTCGTGCGCCCCGCGGTGAGCACCGAGTACATCGAAGACGACGCGCCCGGGGCGCTGCCCACCTACCGCGCGTACTACCCGACGCGTGAGTCGCTGCGCGAGACGATGCATCGCCTGATCGACGACTTCCGGCTGAAGCTCGAGTTCGACGACCTCGGCCGCGACATCGACCATGTGCTGGCTGCGCTGCGCGAACACATCGGCCTGCCGCTGGCCGACTGGACGCTGCGCGCCAACTTCCAGATCCAGGTGCTGTCCTCGCTGTTCTACCGCAACAAGGGAGCCTACCTGGTGGGCAAGATCGTCAACGGCTACACCGAGGTGCCGTTCGCGCTGGCCATCCTGCATGCCGAAGGCGGCCGGCTGGTCATCGACACCGCCATGTTCCGCGAGGATGAGCTGCTGATCCTGTTCAGCTTTGCGCGCGCCTATTTCATGGTCGACATGGAGATCCCGAGCGCCTATGTGCAGTTCCTGCGCAGCCTGATGCCGCGCAAGCCGCGCACCGAGATCTACAGCGCGCTGGGCCTGCAAAAGCACGGCAAGAACCTGTTCTATCGCGACTTCCTGGCCCACCAGCGCCATTCGAGCGACCGGCTGCGCATCGCGCCCGGCATCAAGGGCATGGTCATGCTGGTCTTCGACCTGCCGAGCTTTCCTTATGTGTTCAAGGTCATCAAGGACTTCTATCCGACGCAGAAGGACACCACGCGCGAACAGATCATGGGCAAGTACCTGCTGGTCAAGCAGCACGACCGCGTCGGGCGCATGGCCGACACTCTGGAGTACAGCGACGTGGCCTTTCCGCGCTGGCGTTTCGAGCCCGAGCTGGTAGCGGAACTCAAGCACTTCTGCCCCAGCCAGATCGAGGAGGATGGCGACGCGCTGGTCATCCGCCATGTGTACATCGAACGGCGCATGATCCCGTTGAACATCTTCCTGCAAGAAGGCACGCCCCAGCAGGTCGAAAAGGCGGTGATCGAATACGGCAACGCCATCAAGGATCTGGTGGCGGCGAACATCTTCCCCGGCGACATGCTGTGGAAGAACTTCGGCATCACGCGCGACGGCAAGGTGGTGTTCTACGACTACGACGAGATTGAATACCTCACCGACTGCAACTTCCGCCGCGTGCCCGAGCCGCGCAACGAAGAGGACGAGATGTCCGGCGAGATCTGGTACCGCGTCGGCCCGAAGGACGTGTTCCCCGAGACGTTCGGGCCCTTCCTGCTGGGCAACCCTGCCGTGCGCCAGGTGTTCATGAAGCACCATGCCGACCTGCTCGACGCCGACTTCTGGCAGGGCCACAAGGAGCGCATCCTGGCCGGCCATGTGCACGATGTCTTTCCGTACGAGCCGCACAAGCGCTTCGCTGCCGTGCACGAGGCGGCGGCCCAGCCGGTTCAAGCCACGCCGGCTTGACGACATGCCGTAGGCGCGCGATTTCTACAATGCGTTGTCGTTCCAGCCCGCAGACACCCGAGGAGCCCGCCATGTCCGAATCCATCGTCATCGTGTCCGCAGCGCGCACGCCCATCGGCGGTTTGCTCGGTGATTTCGCCGCGTTGCCGGCCTGGGAACTGGGCGCGGTGGCCATCCGCGCCGCAGTGCAGCGTGCCGGCGTGCCGCTGGATGCCATCGACGAGGTATTGATGGGCAACTGCCTGATGGCCGGCCAGGGCCAG
>DASQFA010000304.1:0-3299 GCA_035633375.1 Rubrivivax sp. | reverse complement strand
CCGGAACTGGTTGAAGCGCAGCGGGATGGCGATGCGTGCCGGTGGAATACTCACCTTGACCAGGCCCTCGCCCGGATCCATCGACAGCAGCATGCCGTTCATCAGCCGGCCGTTCATGCCTTCGATCTGGCAAGGCTCGGGTTCCACCAGACGCACCGGCGCCGGGTAACAGGCGTAGGCCGGTGTCGGCCAGGCGAAGCCCTCGGCCTTGCCTTCCTCGGGCGCCGCAGCCGCGCTTTCCACGGGCACCAGGGACAGCGGCGGCGATGACAGGTCGGACATGGTGGTTCCTCGCAGGGCGTGGTGCGGCCAGGGCGCACCAGACCGGCGCATCCTCACGCACACGATCCTAGGAGGCAGCCCACGAGCCAAAGCCACGAAAAGGTGCCCGACTGGGTGCCTTTCGAAAAATGGTGCCTGACTCGGTGCCCTTCGAAAGGGGGTGCCCGACGGGGTGCCTTTCAACACAAGGCGCCTGCCGTGGCAGGTGACAACATGGCCGCTGCCAACCCGCCTCGTCCGAGTCGTGAGCGGCACGCTGGCCCCCTTGCGCCGCTGGCACTGTCGATCCAAAGCATGGCGCCCCGATTTGCAGTTAGCCTCAACGCATGACCGAACAAGGCGTCTCTCGCCGTGCCCTGGTGCTGCTGATCGTGCTGACTCTGGTCTGGGGCACCAACTGGCCGCTCTTCGCCTTTGCGGTGAAAGAGATCTCGGTGTGGACCTTTCGTGCCGTCGCAGTGACTCTGGCCGGCGTGACGCTGCTGGCGGTGGCGCGGGCGCGCGGGCAGTCGCTGGCCATCCCGCGCCAATACTGGCTGAGCATCGGCTTGGGCACCTGCTTTTACCTGGTGTACTGGAACATCGCCAGCACCTATTCGGCGATCCTCATCCCGTCGGGGCAGTCGGCGGTGCTCGGCTTCACCATGCCGCTGTGGTCGGCACTGATCTCGTGGCTGGTGCTGGGCGAACGCCTGAGCGGCCGCATGCTGCTCGGCCTGCTGTTCGGCGGCGCGGCGGTGCTGCTGCTGATGGTGCCGGGCCTGGCGGCCTATGCGAATGCGCCGCTGGGCTTTGCGCTCGGCTTGTCGGCCGGGCTGGGCTGGGCCATAGGCACGCTGATCCTCAAGCGCGGCAAGGTGCTCGTGCCGGCCACCGTCCTCACCGGCTGGCAGTTGCTCATCACTGCGCTGCCCACCACGCTGGGCGCGCTGTGGTTCGGCGACGGCCGATGGTTCATGCCCTCGTGGCAGACCCTGGTGGTGGTGGCCTACATTGCGCTGGTGCCGATGAGCATCGGCAACGTCGCCTGGTTTTCCATCGTCGGCATGCTGCCGGTGAACGTGGCCGGCCTGTCGACGATCATGGTGCCGATGGTGGCCATGGTCTCCGGTGCGCTGGTGCATGGCGAGCCGCTCGGGCCGACGCAATGGGCGGCGATGCTGTGCTGCGCCGTGGCGCTGTCGCTGGTGCTGTTGCGGCCGTCGCGGCCGAAGTAGCTACGGCTTGCCGCGCATAGCCGCCGAATACAAGCAGCCTTCACCGCAGAGGAACGAAGGACGCAGAGGTCCGCAGAGAAATACTGGAAACGATTTGAATCCATTGCATTTCCTCTGCGCCAACTCTGCGTCCTTCGTTCCTCTGCGGTGAATGAATTCGGTGTTTCGCGAGAGGCCGCTTTGCGCCGACTGCACACACTCCCGCGCGCTCAACTACCGTGCGACGCCTGATCGCCCACATGCCGCTCGCGCAACTCGCGCTTCAGTACCTTGCCGATGGCGCTGCGCGGCAGTTCGTCGATGAAGTGCAGGTCGGCCAGGCGCTGCGTCTTGCCGACTCGCAGGTTGAACCACTGCAGCAACTCGTCGGCGCTGACTGTGCTGCCCGGCGCGCGCACCACGTAGGCCACCGGCGTTTCACCCCATTGCACCGAGGGCACGCCGACCACCGCCACGTCGGTCACCGCAGGGTGCTGGCGCAGCACGCCTTCCAGGTCACTGGGGTAGATGTTGAAGCCGCCGCTGATGACCATGTCCTTGCGCCGGTCGAACAGGATCAGGAAGCCGTCGGCATCGAAGCGGCCCACGTCGCCGGTGCGGATGAAGCGCTTGCCGCTCGAGTCGTACCACTCGGCCTCGCGCGTCTTCGCCGGCTGGCCGTGGTAGCCGAGCATCATGCCGCGCGAGTGGCCTACCACTTCGCCGTCGGCGCCGGGCGCGACCTCGATGCCCTGCTCGTCGATGAGGCGGATGTCGTGCCCTTCGGCGGGGCGGCCCACGGTGTGCAGCTTGTCGGGGTGTTCGTGCGCGTTCAGGATGCAGGTGCCGCCGCCTTCGGTCATGCCGTAGAACTCCACCAGCCCGCCGGGCCAGCGCTTCAGCACCTCGGCCTTCAGCGCGGCATGAAAGGGCGCGCTGGTGCAGAACTTCATGTGGAAGGACTTCAGGTCGTGGCGGTCGAAGCCCGGCAGCGCCATCAGCCGCTGGTACTGCACCGGCACCAGCATGGTGTGCGTGACGCGCAGCTTTTCCGCCAGCGCCAGGTAGGCCGCCGCGTCGAACCGGGCCATCAGGTGCACCGTGCCGCCATAGGCCAGAGTCGGCATGAACACCACCAGCGTGGTGTTCGAGTACAACGGCGTGGACAGCAGCGTCACCGTGTCCGGCCCGTAGCCATAGGTCTTGCCGCGCATCACGTGGGTCCAGCGCATGCCGTGCGATTGCACGATGCCCTTGGGCGTGCCGGTGGTGCCACTGGAATAGATGATGTTGAAGGGCCACTCGGGCTGCAGTGCCACGCCTGCAGGCGTGCTGCCGGGCGCTGCCAGCCAGTCGGCCAGCGCGGCTCCGGGCAGGGTGGAGGCCAGCGCGATGGTGCGTGGCGCACCCGCATCCTTTGCCAGCAAGGGCGCCGCGGCGTCGTCGGCAAACAGCAGCCGGGCCTGCGCGTCGCGCAGCATCGACGCAAACTGCGCGGCGGTGACCGACGGCGCCAGCGGCGCTACCGCCACTCCGGCGCGCAGCGCGCCCAGGAACACGGCCGCATAGCGCGGCGAGCTGTGCGCGCACAGGGCGATGCTGTCGCCCGGCTGCAGCCCGTCGTGCTGCAGCGCCGCGGCCACGCGGTCCATCAGCGCATCCAGCTGGCCGTAGTCGAGGCGCTCGTCGCCCTGCACCAGCGCGGCTTGGCGCGGCCGCGCCGCGGCGTGTTCGCGGATCAGATCGGGGATGGCGCGGAAGGCGGGGTCGCAGGCGGCTTGGCTCATGGGTGCTCTGGGCGTCGAGGGGTCGGCCAAGGGG
>DASQFA010000303.1:0-5229 GCA_035633375.1 Rubrivivax sp. | reverse complement strand
ACCGCCGTGTCGGCCGGTTTGGACTGCACATGGTCCGCGCGCATCTGCGCCTGGCCGTACCACCACGAGCCGCCGCGGGTGCGGCGTTCGGCTTTGCCGGTGGCGCCGGCCGGCTCGTCGACCCATTCCCAGGCGTTTGCGCCCATGTCGTGCAGGCCGTTCACGCCCACCGGCGTGTCCGTGACGAGGGCATGGCCCTGGCCGCGCATCAGCGTCGCGCCATGCGCGATGGCGCGTGCCCGTGCGGCGGGTCCGCAATCGTCCAGGCACTGCGCGCCGCTGGGCTTTTCGCCTGTGGGGTATGGGTAGGTGCGAGCGCGCACAAAGGGCGCCGGCGGCGCGGCACGTTGCTCGGTGTAGGCCGCCGACACCCATTGCGCATCGCTGGGCAGTTGCGCACCCGCCCAGCGGCAGAAGGCCTGGGCCTCGTCGAAAGTGATGTGCACCGCCGGCTCGGCATCGGCGGCGGCCTTGCCACCGCCGAAAGGCGAACGCCAGGTCCAGCCCGGCTTGTTTACCCACCCGTCCTCGTACACCTGGCCACCGCCTTCGCGCTCGGCGCGTGTGAGCGTGCCGCTGGCATCGACGAAGCGGCGGAACTGCGCCACCGTGGTCTCGGTGCGCGCGATGCTGAAGTTGCCCACGACCTGCCAGTCGATGCGCGACGCGTCTGCCTGGGCGAAGGCATTGGCAGCGCCGCAGATGACGAAGGCGACGAAGACCGTGGCGCAGCGCAGTCGGTAAAGGCATGGCATCGCTGCAGTCTACGGACAGGCGAATTGCCGCGCTGTGCGCGGGCCGTGTGATGGCGCCGGTGCCGGCTCGATGCCGCCCGCACCGTGACGTGAACCGTACCCGCAGGGCGATGCGGCGGCAGGTGACGCAAGGCCTGCAAGCGCCGCGCAGAAAGGGCTGCGCGGCCGGCCTCAATCCCAGATCGAGCGCACGCTGGCGGCCACGTCGAAGCTCGGGACGGGCCAGGCACAGGCCTGCTCGGGCGCCACCGGGCGACTGGCGCAGACAGGCTCGAAACACGCCGCCACCTGCGGCGGAATGAAGCGCGACAGCCCGCCCCACAGGTGCCGGTCGCCACGCGCCGCCTGCTGCGTCACATGGAAGTTCTGCGGCACCAGCAGTTGCAGCTGATGCTGAGCGCGCGTCATCGCCACGTAGAGCAGGCGGCGCTCTTCTTCGATCTCCTCGACGCTGCCCGCGGCCAGGTCGGCCGGCATGCAGCCGTCGACGACGTTGAGCACGTACACGGCACTCCATTCCTGGCCCTTGGCCGAATGGATGGTGGAAAGGATCAGGTAGTCCTCGTCCAGGCGCGGGGCTTCGGCTTCATCGCTGGTGGCCTCGGGCGGGTCGAGTGTCAGTTCGGCCAGGAAGGCCTCGCGCGAGGCATAAGCACTGGCCAGCCGTTCGAGCTGGGCCAGATCGGCCTGGCGCGAAGCAGCGTCTTCATGCAGGCGCTGCAGTTGCGGCTGGTACCAGGCCGAGGCCAGCTGCAGCGCGGCCGGCCACGCCGGCGTGGCGCTGGACATGGCGCCCAGGCAATCGCGCAAGGCCGCCCAGGCCTCGGCCGCAGCCGGCGGTGGGCGGAAAGCCTGTAGCGCGGCGCACGGATCGGCCGCTTGCTCCATCGCCGCGAGCAGCCGCCGCGCGCTGGCCGGGCCCATGCCCTGCACCAGCTGGGCGACGCGGAAACCCGCCAGCTGGTGGCGCGAGTTCTGCGACCAGCGCAGCAACGACAGCAGGTCCTTCACATGCACGGCTTCCAGGAACTTCAGCCCGCCGAACTTGAGGTAGGGGATGTGGCGGCGCATCAGTTCCAGCTCGAGTGCGGCGCAGTGATGCGTGGTGCGGAACAGCACCGCCTGGCGCTTCAGTGCGATGCCGCCTTCGCGTTGCACAAGCACCTGGTCGGCGACCCAGGCCGCCTGCGCGGCCTCGTCGCGCAGGCTCACCAGTTGCGGGCGTGCGGCGCTGCGCTGGTCGCTCCACAGGTTCTTGGTGAAGCGCTCACGAGCCAGGCCGATGACGGCATTGCAGGCCTGCAGGATCGGCTGTGTCGAGCGGTAGTTGCGCTGCAGCGTGAGCACGCTGGCGGCCGGCTCGAACTGCTGCGGGAACTCGAGGATGTTGCGCACCTCGGCAGCGCGGAACGAATAGATCGATTGGGCATCGTCGCCCACCACGCACAGGCCTCGGCCATCCGGCTTGAGCGCATGCAGGATGCCGGCTTGCAGCCGGTTGGTGTCCTGGTACTCGTCTACCAGCACGTGGCTGAAGCGCGCGCCCAACTCCTGGGCCAGCGCCGGGTCCTGCAGCATCTGCCACCAGTAAAGCAGCAGGTCGTCGTAGTCGAGCACGCACTGGCGCTGCTTCTCGGCCACGTAGGCGCGGAACAGGCCCTTGAGTTCAGCCTCCCAGCTGCTGCACCACGGGTAGCGTTGCTGCAGCACCTGGGCCAGCGGTTCGCGCGCGTTGACCACGCGCGAATAGATGCCCAGACAGCTGCCCTTCAAGGGAAAGCGCTTGTGCGTCTTCGACAGGCCTTGTTCGTGCCGCAGCAGGCCGAGCAGGTCTTCGCTGTCGCCACGGTCGGCGATGGTGAAGGCCGGGTTCAGGCCGATGCGCGGCGCATGCTGTTGCAGCAGCCGTGCCGCCACGCCGTGGAAGGTGCCGGCCCAGGGCAGTGCCGGAGCGGCTTGCGTGGCGCGCAGCCCCAGCGCCTGGTGCAGCACCAGGCCGACGCGGCGCTGCAGGTCGCGCGCGGCGCGGCGCGAAAAGCTCAGCAGCAGCACGCTCTGCGGATCGGCCCCGTCCAGCACCAGGCGCGCCACGCGGCTGGCCAGCGTGAGCGTCTTGCCGGAACCTGCCCCGGCAATCACCAGCAACGGCGGGGTGAGGGCCGGCGCCGCATCGCGGCCGTGGAACACGGCGCAGCGCTGCTCGTCGTTCAGCCCGGCGAAGACGGCGGATGGCGTGCTCTGCGCACGCGCGTGTGGAAGTGGGTTCGGCACGGAACTCGGGCAGTAGGCGATGTCGGCGCTTGGGCCGTGGCTGGGGCGCTGCGTGCGGCCGCTGTGCGGGGTGTGAAAGACTGGATGCACGTACAGGCATGCTACTCCTGCTTGCGGGTTGGCCCGAGAAGCTTCATCGGTGCCGCCACGCGCCATCGGCCGTGAGCAATCGGCGCATCGTGCGCGGGCTGCGCTTGCTTTCAGCATGCGGCGCAGGCAGGCTGAGCGTCCGGCGTGGTCCGCGGCTCGAGGGCTTCAACCCTGCGCCGGGGTGCGGCGACTTGCGTCAGATCGACGCGTGTTCCGGGGGCGGGGCCCGGCGCATGGCGCGTTTGCCACAGCCAGCGATGGCCGGATGCGCACACAGGGTTCGTACCTGCCTCACGCCACCCCCTTGTTCCAGAACTTCCAAAGAAGTCGCTGGGTTCCAGTGGGTTCAGCCACCGCCGGATCGATCTTCGGAATGAACACGGAGTCGAACTTGGCGGGACTCGACATGCCGAATGCGCTGACGCAGCGGTACGCCATGGACCAATCCGCGAACTCCCGGGCGGCGATCGGTTCATGCAACAACTCGATCAATCCGTGGTGCAGCTTATCGGCCTTGATGGCCTCATAGATCGCGGCGATGCCTTCGGCCGGCCCTTCCAGGTACTGCATGAAGTTGCCATGCGAGTACAGCAGGACTCCCGTGACCTGCTGCTGCGCATTGCGTGCCCTCGAGCGCTCGAGAAGGTGGGTGATTTCCGCCTGGGATGGCGGGTGCGATGCCGTGGAGACATACATCAGTGCATGAAGCTCGGCCATGTCGTCCCTGTCCCTCATTAACGTACTCGGCGGCGCAGCATTCCGGCCGCGCGCGAACGCCGCCAATTGCAGCGTGCGTAAAGGATTCGATGATCGCACGCATGTCAACGCCTATGTGGCGATCGGCTGGCCCATATTTTTCCACCATCCAGACCGCCCCGATCCTGATCGGGCGCAAGCTCGACTGCCACGCAGCCAGCCCACCTGAGCGGCAGTCCACCGGAATCTGGGCGAGGCCTGCGAACTGGGCGTTCCTAACGTGGGATGCCGCGCGCCAGCGTGCGGCCAGGGCTTGTTGGGCTCCCTGGCCAAGCGCGAAAGTCCGTGGGCCGCATCCTGTGCCTGCGTTGCGCACAGCGCGCGCCGCCGCTTGAAGTTTGCGTCCGTTGCACCCATATGCGCAAGTGCGCCATGTTGCGCATGGCCCCGGGTTGCGCATGGCGCTGTCGTTGATTCTGTTGTTGCTGCACGGCTATGTGGCCTGGCGCTTGTTGCCGGCGCTGGCCGCATGGCCGGGATGGCAGGCGGCATTGCTGGCCACGCTGTTCGTGTCCTGGTTGTTGATGCCGCTGGCCCTGTGGGCGCGACGCATGCGCAGGCAACCCTGGTCGGACCGGCTGGCCTGGGTCGGCTTGCTGTTGATGGGCTTGTTCTCGTCGCTGTTCGTGCTGACGCTGCTGCGCGATCTGCTGCTGTTGCCGCTGGCTGCGGTACTGTGGCTGCGGGGCGGCGCGCAAGCCGCTGCGCTGCAGTGGGCCCAGCGCTCGGCCGCGCTGGTGCCGGTGCTGGCGCTGCTGCTGACGCTGTGGGGCCTGTTCAATGCCCGGCGCACCGCCGAGGTGGTGCGCGTGGATGTGCCGATCGCGCAGCTGCCGCCGGCACTGCACGGCTTCACCATCGCGCAGATCAGCGATGTGCATGTCGGCCCGACCATCAAGCACGGCTACGTCAGCGCCATCGTCGAGCGCGTGAACGCACTGCGCGCCGACATGGTGGCCGTCACTGGCGATCTGGTCGACGGCTCGGTGCTGGAACTGGCGCACCACGTGGCGCCGCTGGCCGGCCTGGTATCGCGCCACGGTACCTTCTTCGTCACCGGCAACCACGAGTACTACAGCGGTGCCCACGCGTGGGTGACCGAGCTGCGCCGCCTTGGCCTGCGCGTGCTGATGAACGAACACGTGCTGCTGCGCCATGGCGAGGCCTCGCTGGCGCTGGCCGGCGTGGCCGACTACAGCGCGCACCACTTCGATGCCGCGCACCGCAGCGATCCGCACGCGGCGATCGCCGGCGTGCCCGAGAATGCCCTGGTGCGCGTGCTGCTGGCGCACCAGCCGCGCAGCGCCGCCGCAGCGGCGCAGGCGGGCTTCCACCTGCAACTGTCGGGCCATACCCA
>DASQFA010000302.1:0-2118 GCA_035633375.1 Rubrivivax sp. | reverse complement strand
GCAGCAACGTCCATTCCTCGCCCGTGAAACTGTCCTGCTTGGCCATGATCGGCTCCTTCCATGCGTTGCTTTAGGGTTGTGGACGCGGCCTTCGCGGCCCGCCCGACGGCCCATCGGACCGCCGGGCGCGTGCGCCCTTTGCGGGGGTGACCTTACTGCCTGCTGATTTCGACGCGGCGCGCCTCGGCATCGCCGCCGGTCCCGCCGACCTCGACGAACATCGGTGGCTTCATCTCGATGTTCGCCGCGGCCACGCCCGCGGCCTTGAGCGCATCGCTGACGGCCGTTGCGCGGCTCTTGGCGAGTTCCTCGTTCTTCGCCACGTCGCCGGTCTTGTCGGTGTAGCCGGTGACGGTCACCTTCAGGCCGTCCTTCTTGATCATGTCGGCGGCCGCGCTGATGGTCTTGTTGCTGTCTGCACCCAGGGCGGCTGCGCCGACTTCGAAAAAGACCTTGGCCGGCAGCCCGGTGGCAAGCGCGGCCGGCATCGGCGGCGGCGCGGCAGGCGCGGTCACCGCCGCCTTCGGCGTCGGCACCGGCGTCGGCGTCGGCGTCGACTTGCCGGAGAACAGGTTCCACAGGAAGATCAGCGCGATCGCACCGAGCAGCCAGGGCAGCCAGCGCCACAGCCCCGATTTGGTGGCGGCGGTTGCGGCCACGGCGGCGTTGCCGGCACCGCTGGAGACGGCTGCGGCGGCACGATGGGCCGTATCGGCAGCCTGGCCGCCCAGCCCGCCGAGGAATGCGGCCGGGCTGGCAAAGCCCAGCGCCGAGCTCATGCGGCTGTCGAGCGCGCCCTGCAGGTTGGGCCCCTGGCTGGACAGCAGCGAGGACAGCGAGTTGGCATTCAGTCCCTTGTCAGCAATGAACTTCTTCAGGAAGGTCAGGAGCAAGGGCACGATCATGGCAAGCAGGTTGGTGGCCGAAGCGCTCTTGATGCCGCTGGACGAAGACAGTGCGTTGACGAGTGGGCCAGCCTTGTCGCCGAACAGCGCTGGCACCAGGCTGCTCGTACCGGCCTTGAGCAATGCGTTCATGCCGCTGCCGCCACCGCCGAACAGCCCGGCGATGTTGCCGAGGGAAGAAACGTCGAGGTTGGCGCCGTTGATCAGCGACATCAGGCCCGTAGCGCCCTGCGGCGTGGCCCCCTTTTGCGCGATGCCGCCGATCACGGCCGGCAGCAGCGAGCTCAGCGCGGACTGGGTCGCGCCCGGCGTTTCACCGAGGAACTGCCCGGCGAGTTTCGAGAAGTCACCACCCAGGGCGTCCTGGGCGAGTGTCAGCAGATTTGCATTCATGTCGTTTCTCCTGTCAATGTATTGAGGTGTAGCGTGTTGAGTCCAAATGCCCTTCGGGCGGTTGCCGGGCCCGGCTAGCGCTTCTTTGCCGGTGCGGCGCCAACCACCGAAAGCTCGGCCTCGATCACGCCCGACTTGAGCATGCCGAGTTTGCGCGCGACGGCATACGACACGTCACCGACCCGGTCGTCCTGTGTTGGGCCGCGGTCGTTGACGCGCACCGTGACGCTCTTGTTGTTCTTCGGGTTGGTGATCTTCACGCGCGTGCCGAAGGGCAGCGTCTTGTGCGCCATGGTCAGCGCCTCGGGGTTGAAGGCTTCGCCACTGGCCGTCTTGCGGCCCGCGAACTTGCGCCCGTACCAGGCGATCTTTGCGCTTTCGGCGGCGCTGGCGCTGGCTGTTCCCGCCGATGCAGCCGTCGGCGCGGAGGCAGGCTGCGAGGCGGCTGCGCCGGCAGCGGTGGCCTGGGCTAGCACGGTGGAAGTGCCGAGTGAAAAAATCGCGGCAGCCAAGGCGCTGCGCAGGCGGGTTGAGTTCATTCGAAAGCTCCTGAGTTGCAAATTGAAACGGGAATTTCAGCGACGCGCCGCCGAAGCCGTTGCTGTCCTGCACCGCCTGGCCGGCACACGGGTCGATCGTGAGGTTCCCCAACTACGAATCGAGCGTCCACCAGCGTCTGCGAGTACTTGCCCGGCTGCGCTTTCTGCCAGCTCGAATCCGGATCGAAGGTCTTCATTGCGCGTGCCAGGGCATCGGTGTTCGGGCCGAGGCTCCTCTGATAGACGATGCCATCCTGATTGACGATGAACGTCATCACGCC
>DASQFA010000301.1:0-2554 GCA_035633375.1 Rubrivivax sp. | reverse complement strand
CTTGAAGCGGAACACCGGTGCCACCGGGCCGAAGGTCTCCTCTCGCGCACAAAGCATGTCCGAGGTGACATTTGCAAGCACGGTGGGCGTGTAGAAGCGTTCGCTCATTCCCGGTGCTCGCGTGCCGCCGACCACCAGCGTTGCCCCCTTGGCCAGCGCGTCGGCGACATGCGCCTCCACCTTGGCGATGGCCTGCGCGTCGATCATCGGGCCCTGGTTGACGCCGGCCTCGAAGCCGTTGCCGACCTTGATCGCCCGGGCCTTGTCGGCCAGCTTGGCGACGAAGGCATCGTAGATGCCGTCCTGCGCATACAGGCGGTTGGCGCACACGCAGGTCTGGCCGGCGTTGCGGTACTTGCTGATCATCGCGCCTTCGACGGCGGAATCGATGTCCGCATCGTCGAAGACGATGAAGGGCGCATTGCCACCCAGTTCCAGGCTCAGCTTCTTGATCGTCGGCGCGCACTGCGCGGCCAGGATGCGGCCGACTGAGGTAGAGCCGGTGAAGGACAGGTGGCGCACCACGTCGCTGGCGCACAGCACCTTGCCGATGGCGATGGATTGGTCGGCATCGGCCGTCAGGATGTTCAGCACACCGGCGGGCATGCCGGCGCGCTGCGCCAGCTCGGCCACCGCAAGCGCCGACAGCGGCGTGGCTTCAGCCGGCTTGATGATCACCGGGCAGCCCACTGCCAGGGCCGGCGCCACCTTGCGCGTGATCATCGCGATCGGAAAGTTCCACGGCGTGATCGCCGCACACACGCCGATCGGTTGCTTGATGACGAGAAAGCGCTTGTTGTTGTCGGTGGTGGGGATGGTTTCGCCGTAGACGCGGCGTGCCTCTTCGGCAAACCACTCCAGGAAGCTGGCGCCGTAGCCCACCTCGCCCTTGGCTTCGGCCAGCGGCTTGCCCTGTTCGGCGGTCATGATGCGCGCCAGGTCATCGGCATGCTGGTGCAGCATCGCGAACCATTTCATCAACACGGCGCCCCGTTCCTTGGCGGTCTTGGCGCGCCAGGCCGGCCAGGCCTTGTTCGCGGCGGCAATGGCCGCGTCGGCATCGGCGGCGCCGAGGTTGGCCACGTCCGCCAGGCGCTGGCCGGTGGCCGGGTCGCTGACCTCGAAGCGGGTGGTGCCTGCCACCCAGGCACCGCCGATCAGCGCATCCGTCTTCAGCAGGCTGGGGTCGTTCAACTGGGCCAGGGGGGAGGTCTTCGTGTCCATGAATGCGTCTGCTTTCTTGCGGTCGGTCGGGTCAGTCAGTCGGTCGGTCGGTCAGTCACTCGGGTAGGGCGCGCTCAGCGGATCTCGATCTCGATGAACACCACCTCGTGCGTGGAGTTGTTGATGACGTTGTGCTCCACGCCCATGCGCCGGGTGTACGACTGGCCGGCTACCAGCGGTGCCGTGCGGTTGCCTTCGGGTGTTTCGAGCAGCAGTTCGCCACCGGTCTGCGGCACCACCACGTAGTCGTGCGCATGGCGGTGCCAGCCGGTTTCGGCGCCGGGGGCGAAGCGCCATTCGGTGACGATCACGCGTTCGTCGGAGATCTGCACGGTGGGCACGGCTTGGGCTCTGGGCATGGCGGTTCCTGGTGACGGTCGGCTGGCTTGCCCCGAGATGCGGCGCTGTGGCGGTGCGGGGCGCGTGGAATCGGGTGGCTTCAGCTGAAGGCCTGGATGCCGGTGATGGCCCGGCCCAGAATCAGCGCGTGGATGTCGTGCGTGCCCTCGTAGGTGTTCACCACCTCCAGGTTGACCAGGTGCCGCGCCACGCCGAACTCGTCGCTGATGCCGTTGCCGCCCATCATGTCGCGCGCCATGCGGGCGATGTCCAGCGCCTTGCCGCAGCTGTTGCGCTTGAGGATGCTGGTGACCTCGACCGAGGCCGTGCCTTCGTCCTTCATGCGCCCCAGGCGCAGGCAACCCTGCAGGCCGAGCGCGATCTCGGTCTGCATGTCGGCCAGCTTCTTCTGGATCAGCTGGTTGGCGGCCAGTGGGCGGCCGAACTGCTTGCGGTCGAGCACGTATTGCCGCGCGCGGTGGAAGCAGTCTTCGGCCGCACCCAGCGCACCCCAGGCGATGCCGTAGCGCGCGCTGTTCAGGCAGGTGAAGGGCCCTTTCAGGCCGCGCACCTCGGGGAAGGCGTTCTCTTCAGGACAGAACACCTGGTCCATGACGATCTCGCCAGTGATCGATGCGCGCAGCCCCACCTTGCTGTGGATGGCAGGCGCGCTCAGGCCCTTGGCGCCCTTGTCGAGGATGAAGCCGCGGATCTGCCCGCTGTCGTCCTTGGCCCAGACCACGAAGACATCGGCGATGGGCGAGTTGCTGATCCACATCTTGCTGCCCGACAGCGAGTAGCCCCCCGGCACCGCCTTGGCACGCGTCACCATGCTGCCGGGGTCGGAGCCGTGGTCAGGCTCGGTCAGGCCGAAGCAGCCGATCCACTCGCCGCGCGCCAGCCTGGGCAGGTACTTCTGCTTCTGGGCTTCGGTGCCGAACTCGTTGATCGGCACCATCACCAGCGACAACTGCACGCTCATCATCGAGCG
>DASQFA010000300.1:0-12546 GCA_035633375.1 Rubrivivax sp. | reverse complement strand
TCATCGAGCGTGCCATGACGGCGGCTGCCGAAACCGACCTGATGCTTGCGGTGGGCTCGACGCTGCAGGTCTATCCGGTCGCGGGCACGGTCGAGGTGGCCAAGGAAGCGGGCGCGCGGGTGTTGATCATGAACGACCAGCCGACACCGCTGGACGGCCTTGCCGACCTGTTGCTGCGCGGCCCGATCGGTGCGCTGCTGCCGGCCATCTGCCGCGCCTGAGCGCTGCTGCCGGCCATCTGCCGCGCCTGAGCACCACGTCGACCGGGCAAGCCGCCAGGCACGGCCGGGCACGGATGCTGCGGCCATGCCGTGGGCATGCACCGCAGCGGCAGGACCCCCGTTGCGGATATAGTCTGCGCCGCTGGCGGCCAACCTGGCTGCCAGGCGCCCGCGCGGTGCCGCCCACCGGGGTGCATGCGGCGCGCACCCAGCCTTCGGGGCGGGGACGTGTGGAGGAATGGTTTGGATTACGCCCAACAGCAACGCAACCCCGGCAGGCATGCCTTCAGCATCTCGGTGGTGGTCGTGCTGCACCTGCTGCTGGCCTGGGCGTTGGTGTACGGCCTGTCGCGCACGGTCGTCGAAGTCATCAAGGCGCCGATCGAAACGAAGATCATCGAGGAGGTGAAACCCCCGCCACCGCCGCCGCCCGACAACCTGCCGCCGCCACCAAAGACCGCGCCGCCGCCGCCGTCGTACATGCCGCCACCCGAGGTGCAGGTGACTCCGCCGCCCACACCCGCACCGAGCATCACCACCACGCCTGTGGCACCGCCGCCAGCGCCGGTGCGCATCGAGCCGGCAGCGCCGGTGGTGGTGGCTCCGCCAGCCCCCGCGGCAGCCCCTGCGCCCCCCGCGCGCACCGCCCCGAAACTGGATTTCAACGCCTGTGCCAAACCCGAGTACAACGCCGCGGCGCGCCGTGCCGATGCGCAAGGCACGGTGGTGGTGGTCTACACCATGGACACCAGCGGCGTGATCAGCGAGGCACGTGTCGACAAGTCCAGCGGCTCGTCGCGCGAACACAAGATGCTCGACCGCATGACGCTGGACGCCGTGCAGGCCTGCAAGGGCACGCCCGGCACGCTGGACGGCAAGCCCGAGAAACTTTCCGGCCGCATCGAGTACGTCTGGAAGCTGACCGATTGATTTACTGTTCCCATTGCGTCGCGCACGGTCCTGCGCGAGCCGCTCGTTCCTTGGAGAAGCCATGTCCTTGATCACCGCAGCGTCCACCCTGCATCGGGCGCAACGAGCCACCGCCGCGCTGGGGGTCGGCCTGACGCTGGCCTTGAGCCTGCCCCACCTGGCTTTCGCGCAGGCTGCGTCCGAGCCAGCCACGGCCAACGCGGCGGCCGTGGCCCGCGAAAGCGTGGCCAACCCCTACGGCCTGGCAGCGCTGTGGTCGCAAGGTGACTTCGTGGCGCGCGGCACGCTGATCATCATGCTCATCATGAGCATGGCCAGCTGGTACATCATCTTCACCAAGCTGTTCGAGCAGCGCAAGCTGATGAAGTCGGCCGAAGCCGCCGCCAAGACCTTCTGGACCGCCGGTTCGGTGAAGGACGGCCTGGGCAGCCTCGACGAAGGCAGCGCCTTCCGCTTCATCGCCGAGAGCGGCATCAGCGCCAGCGAGCACCACGAAGGCACGCTGGTGGAGAAGATCGACCTGCATACCTGGGTGTCGATGAGCGTGCAGCGCGCCATCGACAACATCAACAGCCGACTGCAGGACGGCCTGGCGGTGCTGGCCACCGTCGGCTCGACCGCGCCTTTTGTCGGCCTGTTCGGCACGGTCTGGGGCATCTATCACGCGCTCACCGCGATCGGCATCTCCGGCCAGGCCAGCATCGACAAGGTCGCCGGCCCGGTGGGCGAGGCGCTGATCATGACCGCCTTCGGCCTGGCCGTCGCGGTGCCCGCGGTGATGGGCTACAACTGGCTGATCCGCCGCAACAAGATGGCGATGGAGCGCGTGCGCACCTTCGGCGGCGACGTGCACAACGTGCTGCTGGCCGGAAAGAGATGACCCACCCCCGAAGCGCCTTTGGCGCTCCCCCTCGAGGGGGCGCCGCTGGCGGACCGGCGAAGCCGGATCCGCGGCGTCTGCTCGATGGTGCTGCGACCCGGCACGGACCGCCCGTGCTGCATGGAGATTGCGCATGGCTATGAACCTGGCCAACGCCGACGGCGACGAAGACGAGATGAACGCCACCATCAACACCACGCCGCTGGTCGACGTGATGCTGGTGCTGCTGATCATCTTCATCATCACCATCCCTGTGGTCACGCAGAGCATCCAGCTCGAGCTGCCGAAGGAGCGCAATCTGCCCACGCAGACCAAGCCCGAAAACATCGTCATCGCCGTCAACCGCGACGGCGAGGTGCACTGGGGCATGGAGCGGCTGCCCGACATCGAGACCCTGGTGGCGCGGCTGAAGAAGGAAGCGGTGAAGCAGCCGCAGCCCGAGGTGCACATCCGCGGCGACAGCGAGGTGCGCTACGAAAGCGTCGGCCGCGTCGTCGTGGCCTGCCAGCGCGCGGGCATCTACAAGGTGGGCTTCATCACCGAGCCGCCGGCCGGCCCGGTGACACGTTGAGCGCGAGGAGAATGCATGTCGATGCAAGTAGGCGCTGAAAGCGGCGACGACGAGCCGATGACCGAAATGAACATGACACCGCTGATCGACGTCATGCTGGTGCTGCTGATCATGTTCATCATCACCATTCCGATCCAGACGCACGCGGTGAAGATGAACATGCCGGTCGGCCCGAGCTCAACCCCGCCCAAGCCACCGGAGATCGTGCGCATCGACGTCGATTTCGACGGCACCATCGGCTGGAACGGCGAGATCCTGGCCGACCGCAGCCAGCTCGAAGCCAGGCTGGCCAGCGTGGCCGCGATGGCCGACCAGCCCGAAGTGCACCTGCGCCCGAACAAGCTCGTGACCTACAAGGTGGTGGCGATGATCCTGGCCTCGGCGCAACGCCTGGGCGTGACCAAGATCGGCATCGTCGGCAACGAGCAGTTCTTATGATCCCCCGCCGAAGCGCGTTTGGCGCTTCCCCCCAAGGAGGGCAAGTGATGCCGCAGCCAAAGCCGGTTGTGCGGCGTTTGCTCGCTCGCCTTCGCAACGGGGCCATCGTGCTGGTGGCCGCCGGCCTGTGCACGCTGGCCGCGGCGCAAGCGCTGCGCCCCGAAGTGGCCAAGCCGCTGCAGCAGGCCGGCGAGCTGCTCAAGGCCGGCAAGGCCAGGGACGCGCTGGTCAAGGTGCGCGAGGCCGATGCCGTGCCCAACAAGACCGCGCAAGAGCAATACACCATCGACCGCATGCGCGGCGCCGCCGCACAACGCGCCGGTGACCATGCCGCGGCCATCCAGGCCTTCGAGGCGGTCTACGCCAGCGGCAAGCTGTCGGGCGCGGAGCAGGCGCAGGTGGCCGAGTCCGTGGCCTACGCCCATGCGCAGACCCGCGACTTCGCCAAGGCGCAGCAGTGGATCACCCAGGCCCAGAAGCACGGCGCCAGCAGTGCGCAACTGAAGCAGCTGCAGGCCTACCTGCAGTCCCAGTCGGGCGACTTCGCGGCCATCGCACGCGACGCCGCGGCCGCAGTGAGCGCGGCCGAACAAGGCGGCCAGCGGCCGGCCGAAGCCGACCTGCTGCGCCTGGCCGATGCCTACCAGCGCAGCAACAACCCGGCCTACAACGCCACGCTGGAAAAGCTGCTCGCCTACTATCCGAAAAAGGACTACTGGGCCGCCTACTTGGGGCGGCTGCCGCGCAAGCCGGGTTTTGCCGACCGCTACATGCTCGACGTGATGCGCCTGAAGCTGGCCAGCGGCACGCTCACCAAGACCGACGAGTTCATGGAAATGGCCCAGCTGTCGCTGCAGGCAGGTTACCCGGCGGAAGCGAAAAAGATCATCGAGCGCGGCTATGCCGCAGGCGCGCTGGGCAGCGGCGCCGAAGCCGAGCGCCACAAGCGCCTGCGCGACCTGGCGCTCAAGCAGGACAGCGAACGCAGCGCCGCCATGGCTGGCCTGGCGGCCGAGGCGGCCGCGGCGAAGACCGGCGATGCGCTGGTCCAGGTGGGCTATGGCCTGGTGACGATGGGCGAGGTCGACAAGGGCGTGGCCTTCATCGAACAAGGCATTGCCAAGGGCGGCCTGAAGCGCCCCGAGGACGCCAAGCTGCGGCTGGGCATGGCGCAGCTGCAATCCGGCAACGCCAAGGCCAAGGCGCAGCAGACGCTGCGCGGCGTGCAGGGCAGCGACGGCAGCGCCGACATCGCGCGGCTGTGGATGCTGATGGGCAACGTCTGAACCCGCCATGCCGCCTGCCGACACGTCGAGCCGCACTTGAGCCCGCCCGCACTGCCCGCCTTCGTCGACGCCTTGGGCGGCGGCGTGTACTGCATCGATACCGGCTTCCACCGTGCGCGCTTCGACGCGGCCTACCTGCTGGTGGACGAGGGCCGTGCCGCGTTCATCGATACCGGCACCAACTACGCGGTGCCGCGCCTGCTGGCCGCGCTCGAGGCGCTGGGACTGGGCCGCGACGCGGTGGACTGGGTCATCCCGACGCATGTGCACCTGGACCATGCCGGTGGCGCCGGGCTGCTGATGCGCGAGCTGCCCCGCGCGCGTATGCCAGTGCACCCGCGCGGGCTGCGCCACATGCTCGACCCGAGCGCGCTGGTCCAGGGTGCGCTGGCGGTGTATGGCGAGGCCGCGATGGCGCGCGAGTACGGCCAACTGGTGGCGGTGGAGCCATCACGCGCCTTTGCCACCAGCGACGGCATGAGCATCCACGTCGGCCAGCGCCGCCTGCTCTTCGCCGACACGCCGGGCCATGCGCGGCACCACCACTGCATCTGGGACGAGACGAGCGCCGGCTGGTTCACCGGCGACACCTTCGGCCTGAGCTACCGGGAGTTCGACACGCCACGCGGTCCGTGGATCCTGGCGAGTTCGACGCCGGTGCAGTTCGACCCGGTGGCGCTGCGCAGCTCGGTGGCGCGACTGCTCGAACGCCAGCCGCGCTGCATGCACCTGACGCACTACGGCCGCGTCGGCGACGTGGCGCGCCTGGGCGCCGAGCTACTGCAGATGGTGCACGACATGGTGCTCATCGGCGAGGCGGCACGCGGCGCACCCGAGCGCCATGCGCGGCTGCGCGAAGACCTGTTCGCGATGTACCTGCGCGGCCTGCGCGCGCATGGCTGCATGCGCGTCGCAGCCGACTGCGCGGCGCTGCTGGAGATGGACGTGCAACTCAACGCGCAGGGCCTGGGCGTGTGGCTCGACCGCGATTGACGGAAGCAGGCCCGTGTCGAAGGTGAACTTCAATCTGCATGGCACGGTCAGCCTAATCACTGGCGCCGCGCAGGGCATCGGTGAAGCCTGCGCGCGGCGCCTGGCGCGCGACGGCGCGGCCGTGGCGTTGTGGGACGTGGACGATGCGCGCGGCGTGGCGCTGGCCAAGGCCTTGACCGAAGCCGGCCAGCGCGCGCTCTACCTACACTGCGACGTGTCGAAGAAGACCGAGGTCGATGCGGCCCTGGCCGCCACGCTGGCCGAGTTCGGCCGTGTGCACGGCCTGGTCAACAACGCCGGCATCTTCAAGGGCGCAGCTTTCCTGAACATCAGCGAAGCCGACTGGGATGCGGTGATCGGCGTCAACCTGAAGGGCGCGTTCCTGGTCGGCCAGGCGGTGGCGCGGCACATGGCCGCGCACGGCGGCGGCGCCATCGTGCACATGAGCTCGGTGAACGGCACGCTGGCCATCCCCAACATCGCCAGCTACAACGTCAGCAAGGGCGGCATCAACCAGCTGACGCGCGCCATGGCGTTGGCGCTGGTCGACCACGGCATCCGCGTCAACGCGGTCGCGCCTGGCACCATCGCCACCGAACTGGCCCGGGTCGCGGTGCTGACCAGCGACGAGGCGCGCGCACGCATTCTGAGCCGCACGCCGATGCGCCGGCTGGGCGAGCCCGAAGAGGTGGCCGAGGTGGTGGCCTTTCTGCTCAGCGACGCGGCCAGCTACATGACCGGCGAGATCGTCGTCGTCGACGGTGGGCGCATGGCGCTGAACTACACCATGCCGCCTGCCTGACCCTGCCCTGATGTGGGAGGCATTCTTCGTCTCCGTCGGCGTGGTCGCCCTGGGCGAGATCGGCGACAAGACGCAGCTGTTGGCGCTGCTGTTGGCGGCGCGCTTTCGCAAACCGCTGCCCATCATCCTGGGCATCCTGGTGGCCACGCTGGCGAATCACGCCGGAGCCAGTGCGCTGGGCAGCTGGATCACGCGCGTGCTCGATCCGCTGTGGCTGCGCTGGGGGCTCGGTGCATCCTTCCTGGCGGTGGCGGCGTGGATGCTGATTCCCGACACGGTGGAAAACGTGACGGGCGACGGGCCCGGCCGCTTCGGCGTGTTCGGCATCACCGTCGTGGCCTTCTTCCTGGCCGAAATGGGCGACAAGACGCAGATCGCCACCGTCATGCTGGCCGCCAAGTACCACTCGCTGTGGGTGGTGACCGCCGGCACCACGCTG
The DNA here is from genome assembly GCA_035633375.1 of Rubrivivax sp. Taxonomy (GTDB): domain Bacteria; phylum Pseudomonadota; class Gammaproteobacteria; order Burkholderiales; family Burkholderiaceae_C; genus Rubrivivax. The sequence goes on along the minus strand of DASQFA010000300.1, from coordinate 5,986 downwards.
GGCATGATGATCGCCAACGTGCCGGCGGTGCTGCTCGGCGAGCGTGTGACACGGTGGCTGCCGGTGAAATGGGTGCACCGTATCGCCGCGGCGGTCTTCGCCGTGCTCGGCGTGCTGGTGCTGGCGGGCGTGGGCGCTTAAGCTTGCGGCTCACGTCCAGCGGAGACTGCCATGACCGAAGAGCCGATATCAAAGCCCTTGCACGGCGGTTGCCTGTGCGGCCGCGTGCGCTACGAAGCCACGCCTGACCACCGCGACGGCTACTACTGCCACTGCCGCATGTGCCAGCTGGCCTTCGGCAACACGCGGGCCGCCTACCTGAACCTGTTCAAGGCCCAGGTGCATTGGCTGCAAGAGCAGCCCACCTACTACGCCTCGTCGAAAATCGCGCGCCGCGGCTTCTGCGCACAGTGCGGCACGCCGCTGAGCTTCGAATTCCTGGACAGCGACAGCATGGACCTGGCGGTGGGCAGCCTCGACGACCCGACGGCAGTCGCGCCGACGGAGCACTTTGCCGTCGAAACCCGTATCGAAGGCTGGCATGTCCGGGACGGCCTGCCCGACACGCGCATCGACAGCCACCTGCGCATCCAGCAGCGTTGGCGCGAGGCCTATGGCGCCGATGTGATGCCCGGGCTGGCCGCCACGCGCAACATCGACTAGCGCGGTGTTCGGGTGCCGGTGCAGGTGCTTCGAGAGCAGGGCCGCAACTTGGGGCACGCGGCCCGCAGCCCGGGCAATGGCACACTGCACCCCTCTCCCTTCTTTGCGCCTGGCGCCCACCCCATGAACCTGCTGCACACCATGCTGCGCGTCGGCAACCTGCAACGCTCGATCGATTTCTACACCCAGGTGCTGGGCATGCAGCTGCTGCGCACGACGAAGCGCCCCGAGCAGAAGTACGATCTGGCATTCGTCGGCTACGGCAGCAACCCGGAGCATGCCGAGATCGAGCTGACCTACAACTACGGCGTCGACAGATACGAGGCGGGCACCGCCTTCGGCCACCTGGCCATTGGCGTGAGCGACGTCGCCGCCACATGCGAGGCGGTGCGCGCCAAGGCCGCCGCGCTGGGCGGCGCAATCACGCGCGAGGCCGGCCCGGTGAAGGGCGGCAACACTGTCATCGCCTTCATCACCGACCCCGACGGCTACAAGATCGAACTCATCGAACGCGACGCGACGCGCGGCTGACGATGTACCTGCCCAAGCACTTCGAGCAGCAGGATGCGGCCGCGATGGCGCAGCTGCTGGAGTTGCACCCGCTGGCCACGGTGGCCTGGCATGCGGCCGACGGCCTGAGCGCCGAACACCTGCCGCTGATGTGGGAGCGCGCGGCGGGCGACGGCGCGCACGGCACGCTGCGCGGCCACGTGGCGCGCGCCAACCCGGTGTGGCGCGAAGCCGCGGGCGGCGAGGTGCTGGCCGTGTTCCAGGGGCCGCAGGCCTACATCACGCCCTCGTGGTACGCGTCGAAGACCGCCAACGCCAAGGTGGTGCCGACCTGGAACTACGCCGTCGTGCACATGCACGGCCGGCTGCGCATCACCGAAGACGCGACCTGGCTGCGCGCGCTGGTCGGCCGGCTGACCGACGTGCACGAAGCCACGCGCGCGCAGCGCTGGCAGGTGGGCGACGCGCCGGCCGACTACATTGCCGCGATGCTCGGCGCCATCGTCGGCATCGAGATCGAAGTCGTGCGCCTGCAGGGCAAGTGGAAGGTCAGCCAGAATCGCACGGCCAGCGACCGCACTGGCGTCGTCGCCGGGCTGGAATCGATGGCCGGCGAGCAGGCTGCGGCGATGGCCGCGCTCGTGCGCGGCAGGGCTTGACCCGCATGGGCGTGAGGCCTGGCTCAAGCCACGCCTGCGCCTCTACCGTTGCGGCAGCCCCGCCTTGAGAAGCCCTTCGTACAGGCGCTCGCGTTGCGCCAGATACAGCGGGTGGGTTGAAGGGCGCAATTCGTCGTAGCGCGCCAACGTGGCTGTCGGCCAAAGCTTCAGACATGCAGCCATCTCCAATCGGGCCTGCCCGTCCCGACCCGTCAGCGCTTCGATCGCCGCCAGCGTCGCGTGGGCACGTGAATTCGACGGAAGTTCAACGACGGCACGCTGGGCCAAGTCGCGTGCCCTGTCATCTTCGCCGCTCAGCAAAGCCGCTTCGGCAGCGATCAGATAGGCGGGGCCGACCCTGCGTGCATCGCCTGCACCCAATTCGACGGCGCGATCGGCCAACGCCTGGACCTCGTCGGCGCGGCCCAGCAGCATGCGTGCCGTGGCCACTTGCACATACCCACTGGGTTGGCTGGGCACCATGCGATTGGCCTTCTCGAATGCCAGCAGGGCCAGATCGGGACGACCTTGCATGACCTGCATCTGGCCCCATACAACCAAGGCGGTGTCGTTGTCGGGTGCCTGTTTGATCGCAAGCTCGGTCACCCGTTCGTGCTCTGCAACCTGCTGCGGTGTCAGTTGGCTCAACGGATCGCTACGCTCGAAGAGATATGAAGTGCTGAGCCCGGTCAACGCGATGGCCGACCGTGGATCGTCGCGCAATGCGGCTTCGAACCGGCCACGTGCCCGCCGCACGTCCGCAAGCGACTGGCGCGCGTCGAGGTCTCCCCAGCCAATCGACGTGAGGTCGGCCGCATCCGGTGTGTGGCCCGGTTGCGCGGCCCGCAGGCTGGCCTCCTGCGGGCCGCGTCTGCGAATGGCAATTGCTACGTGCTGGCCGACCCGGGTCGCCAACTGCTCCGCGCCCGCTTCGACCCCCTCGAAACGCCTTGCCCAGAACGTCTCGCCGTTCGCCACGGCCGTGAGTTGCACATCGAGCGAAAAACGTCCCTCTGCGCCGCCGGGCGCAGCACGCACGGTAGCGACATGGGTCGCCTTCAGTTCGCTGGCGATACGTTGCAGCGGCGGCGATGCACCGTCGAAGCCCACGGTGGCGGCACGGTCGATGCCTCTCATACCCATCCGGGTGGCGAGTTGGGTCGTGATCCCGTCGGCCACCGCATCGGCGATGCTGCGCAAGGCCGAGTCGCTGGTGGCGACAACAGGGGTCATGACAGCCACGGTGGCGCGCGACCTCAGCACTTCATCGATATTGATTGAAGCGCTCGTCGAGGTCAGGTAAAGCGCGACCGCGCCGCCGATCGCGGCGACGACGCCCAAGGCGGCCAGGACCAGCCGCCACGATTCACGGGACCGGCGCGACGGCGACACGACGGTGTCGTGCGGCTGTAAGCCCGCGACGGGCGACGTGACGGGCGCTGGCGCCGCGACGCGCAGCGGCGCCACAGCGGCCTCGAAGCGATAGCCGCGCCGTGGGACCGTGCGGATCACGCGTTGAGCGTGATCGTCGAGCGCAGTGCGAAGCTCGCCCACGCATTGCACCAGCGAATCGTCGGTGACCACCGCCGCGGGCCATACCGCGGCCATCAACTCATCCTTGCTTAGAAGTCGACCCGGGTGTGCCAGAAACTGCCGCAGCAGCGACTCGGCCTTGGGTCGCAATGGAATTGCGATCCCGCCCAGCCCTTGCAGTTCGCCGCGACGCAGGTCGAACTCGAAGCCATCGAAGCGCAATGCATGCACAGCGGATTCCGGTCGCGACACCGCATCCGCCCGGCGATCGCCAGGCATCGGCAATGCTTCGGCCAAATCTCGGAGATCCATCGTGGTGTTGGCCCCTCGTGGAGGCTAAGTTTCGAACGGCAAGCTGCGAGTGAATTATGGCCACTACATCCGAAAAGTGGGTTTTCGAAATGCCCTCGATGAATCAGCTGGACGGAACGTAATGCAACTGCACCGAGGCCACCGAGCCCCAACGCCACAGCTGCGCAACACCCATTCATTTCAAACGGAGGAAACCATGAAGGTTCGAAACTGCGCGAGGCTCATTTGCACGCTGGCTCTGGCTAGCGTGCTCGGGTGGACGACTGGCTGCAACGACGACGACGCCGACCCGGACGTGACGGTGGCATCGAACGGCCCGAACATGGTGTCGTACTGGGACGAAGTCGCCGCCGCGACCGTGACCGCACCCGCATCGGCCAGCGATGCGACCGAGTCCGAGCGTTTCCCCAACTACGCCTTCGACGTGACCGCGGTGCACCTGGCGATGTACGACACGGCGATGGCGATCGCCGGCACGCACCAGCCGTACAAGGTGACGCCCGCAGCGCCGGCCGCGGGCGCGTCGATGGAGGCCGCGCTCGCCGCCGCGGCCTACGGCGTGCTGAAGGGGCTGTTCCCGAACCGCGCAGCGCTGTACCAGGCGAAGTACGACGACGCGCTGGCGACGGTCACCGACGCAGCGGCCAAGGCGCAGGGCGTCGCGCTCGGCACCGAGGTGGCCACCGCGATCCTGGCTGACCGCGCCGGCGACGGCCGCACCACCGCGCTGCCGGCGTTCGCGCCGGGCACGCAGCCGGGGCAGTTCCGCGGCGTCAACCCGATCGGACGCACCAATCAATACGTCAATCCGTTCAGCATCATGAGCGCGTCGCAGTTCCGCGCGCCGGGGCCGCCGGCGCTCGACAGCGCGACCTACACCGCCGACTTCAACGAAACGCGCGACCTCGGCGGCGCCACCAGCAGCACGCGCACGGTCGAGCAGACTGAAAGCGCGCGCTTCCACACCGAGCCGCCGCCGCGCTTCTGGACACGCAACCTGCGCCAGTTCGCGATGAGCCAGCCGACGCTGGCCGAGAACACGCGGCTGATGGCGCTGCTGTACGTGGTGCAGGCCGACGTGTCGATCGCCTGCTTCGAGACCAAGTACCACTACCTGTTCTGGCGGCCGACGAGCGCGATCACGCTGGCCGATACCGACGGCAACACCGACACCGCCGTTGACCCGGCGTGGACGCCGGTGGTGCCGACGCCGAACCATCCCGAGTACCCGGCCGCGCACGGCTGCGTCTTCGGCGGCATGGGCGAGGCGCTGCGCAGCTTCTACGGCACGCGGCGGCTGAGCTTCAGCTTCGACACCACCGTGGCCGGCATCAGCCCCGAGGGCATGAAGCACAGCTACGAGTCGATCCAGGACCTGACCGACGACAGCCTGGCGCGCATCTGGGGCGGCATGCACTTCCGTACCTCGGTCGAACATGGCCGCACGCTGGGCGAGCAGACGGCGGCGTGGGTGGTGGCGCATCACTTCGGGCCGCGCTGACGGCGGTGGTGGGGGCCTGCCCCACCCGCCGTGCGGTCACACCGCGCGCGCAGCGCCCGCGCGAACGCGGGCGTCGCAAGTTCCTGGTCGATGCCGCAGTCGTGCCTGAAGGGGGAGACCCGCACCGCAGCCAGGTCGACAGCCGGCCTGCCCGGCCGCCTGCTCGAAGCTGGCGATGTCGTTGCAGCGGTAGTGCAGAAGGTGCGCGGCCCCCGGGCGCCGCGCCGGCCGGGTTCGGGATGCGCCACGGCGCCACGCCGGCCGGGTTCGGCGTGCACCACGGCGCCGCGCCGGCCGGGTTCGGCGTACACCACGGCGCCGCGCCGTAGCCTCGGGCATGGGGCCTGAGTCTGCTGCGCGCCACGGCCCTCAGCGCAACGCGCTGGCAGCCTCTGCCAACGCCGTGATGCGCGCCCAGTCCTTGTTGTCCACAGCATCCTGCGGCGTCAGCCACGAGCCGCCGCAGACCCTGACATTGGGCAGCGCCAGGAACTGCGGCGCGGTCTCGGGCGTGATGCCGCCGGTGGGGCAGAAGGCGACATCGGCGAAGGGGCCGGCAAAGGCCTTCAGCATCGGGATGCCGCCGGCCGCGGTGGCCGGGAAGAACTTCAGGAAGTCGTAGCCGTCGGCGTTGGCGGCCATCACCTCGCCGGCGGTGGCCACACCGGGCAGCAGCGGCAGCCCCAGGTTGCGGCAGGCATGGCCGATCTGCGTGGTGTAACCCGGGCTCACGCCGAACTGGCAGCCCGCGTCCTTGGCGGCTTCCGCGTCGGCCACCGAGCGGATCGTGCCGGCGCCGACGATCGCC
>DASQFA010000299.1:0-2856 GCA_035633375.1 Rubrivivax sp. | reverse complement strand
GCCCGACGCCTATCTGTTCACCGTCGCCAACTGGACGAAGTTCGTGAACATCGACATCTCTTCACTCAAGAACCTCGGCGCGTTCATGGCGCGCATGGCGGCCCGCCCAGCCGTGCAAGAGGCTCTCAAGGCCGAAGGGCTGTTGAAGTAGATGGCGATCTTGAGCCGCCGCCTTGCCATTGCGGCGCTGTCGCTTGCCTCGATGGGCACGCAAGCCGCGGCCGAGCGCGCGGTCGGCGGCACAGCCGGCGAGTTGCTGGCCGGCGTGCCACCCGCCACCGGCCTGTATGACGCGCAGATCTGCGTGGGCGTCGGCACGGCGCCGGTCAGCTGCGGGCCCGTGACGGCCGAGGTCGGCAACGCCGGCCAGACGCTGGTGCGCGTCAGCGACATCGCCTACCGCCTGCAGGTGCATGCCGACCAGCTGGGCGTGACGCTGTATCACGGCACGATGCAGATCGATGGATTCTTTGCGCGCTACCAATGGAACGGCAACAAGCTGCTGTTCATCGACCCCGAAAAGGCCACGCGCTACGAGCTCAAGCTCGGCACGCGCCGCTTCGATACACCTTGAGCCGAGGCCGATTGGCCAAGCCGTCTCAGGCCAGTTGCGCCGCAGCCAGAAGTTCCCTGGTGTAAGCCTCGCGCGGCGCGTCGAACAGCGCCTGCACCTCGCCCTGCTCGACCACGTCACCGTCCTTCATGACCAGCACGCGGTGTGACATCGCGCGCACCACGGCCAGGTCGTGGCTGATGAAGAGGTAGCTCATGCCGTAGCGGCGCTGCAGCTCGGCCAGCAGCCCCAGCACCTGTTGCTGCACCGACACGTCCAGCGCCGAGGTCGGCTCGTCCAGCACCAGCACCTCGGGGCGCAGCACCACCGCGCGCGCGATGGCGATGCGCTGGCGCTGGCCGCCGGAAAACTCGTGCGGATAGCGCTGCAGCACCTGGGCCACGCCGTTGCGCTCGTTCAGCCCCACCTCGTCGAGCATCGTCAGCATCAAGACCTCGCGCTCGCGGTCCGACAGCTCCGGCCGATGCAGGCCCAGGCCCTCGCCGACGATCTGGCCCACCGTCATGCGCGGTGACAGCGACGCGAACGGATCCTGGAACACGACCTGCATGCGCCGGCGCATCGCGCGCAGCACGCCGCGCTCGGCGTTGTCGATGCGCTGCGCGTCCAGGCGCACCTCGCCGCCGGCGATGTCCTGCAGCGCCAGCAAGGCCATGCCCAGCGTGGTCTTGCCGGAGCCGGATTCGCCGACGATGCCCAGCGTCTCGCCACGCCGCAGCTGCAGTGTGGCCTGGCGCACGGCCTGGAAGTGGCGCTTGCGAAACCAGCCCTGCGCGATCGGGAAGGTGACGTCCACGTCGCGCGCGTCCAGCAGCACTGCGGCATCGTCGGCCACCGGCTGCACCACGCGCTGCGGCCGGCTGGCCAGCAGGCGCTGGGTGTAGGCATGTTGCGGGTTGGCGAACACCGTGGCCGTGTCGCCGACTTCCACCAGCCGCCCGCGCTCCATCACGCCCACGCGGTGGGTGAAGCGGCGCACCAGGTTCAGGTCGTGGGTGATGAACAGCAGCGCCATGCCCATCTCGCGCTGCAGCTCGTCCAGCAACGCCAGGATCTGCGCCTGGATGGTCACGTCCAGGGCAGTGGTCGGCTCGTCGCAGATCAGCAGCTGCGGCTTGCAGGCCAGCGCCATGGCGATCATCGCGCGCTGGCGCTGCCCTCCCGAAAGCTGGTGCGCATAGGCATCCAGCTTGGCCTCGGGGTCGGGGAGGCCCGTGCGCCGCAACAGCTCGATGGCGCGCGCACGCGCCGCATTCGGGCGCAGTGCCTCGTGCAGCGCGAGCACCTCGACGATCTGGTTGCCCACCGTGTACAGCGGGTTCAGCGCCGTCATCGGCTCCTGGAAGATCATGCCGATGCGCGCGCCGCGGATGCCGCGCATCTGGCGTTCGCTCTTGCGCATCAGGTCCTCGCCGTCGAAGCGGATCGCGCCACTGCTGGTGGCCGCATCCACCAAGCGCAGCACCGACAGCGCGGTGATCGACTTGCCCGAACCCGACTCGCCGACCAACGCGAACTTCTCGCCCGCGGCGATGGTGAAGGACACTTCGTCCACAACCGTCGAGCTGCCGAAGCGCACGCTCAGCCGGTCGATTTGCAGAAGTCCTGCGCTATTCGATGCGTCCATGAGGTCATTCACCGCAGAGGAACAGAGGGCGCAGAGGTACGCAGAGTGTTGACCACTCGCTTGATACCACCTAGCCGCAACGACGGCACATTGAAATTGATCAGCAATCCAGCACTCAGGCCGGAAAGACGCAGGTAGGTCAATAGCTGAGCTTGGTGAATCTCGTCGAGTTGCGCAATCGCCTTCACTTCGACGACGACCTGGCCTTCCACCACAAGGTCCAGTCGCAATGGGACACCCAGCGATACCTCCTTGTATTGAACCGGAACCGCAACTTGCTGAGCAACCGCAAGCTGCCTGAGTACCAGCTCGTGGGCCAGAGCCCGCTGGTAAACAGTCTCAAGCAAGCCCGCGCCAAGAAGCGTATGAACTTCGAATGCTGCAGCAAGAATCTTTTCCGTGATTTCCCTCTGCGGAAACTCTGCGTCCTCCGCTCCTCTGCGGTGAAGGCTGTTCACATTCATCACGACTTCCGGGTGTCAAACGCATCGCGCAGCGCGTCGCCGATGAAGGTCAGCGCCAGCATCGTCAGCACCAGCAGCACGAAAGTCGGGAAGATGATCCACCAGGCATCCAGGTTGTTCTTGCCCTGGCGCAGCAGGTCGCCCAGCGAAGGCACGCTGGCCGGCACGCCCAGGCCCAGGAAATCCAGCGA
>DASQFA010000298.1:0-3934 GCA_035633375.1 Rubrivivax sp. | reverse complement strand
CGAACGCGTATGCATAGAAGCATTAAGTCGCTCGGCGCGCCAAAGTCGGCTCGATAATCTGGAAATCGTATAAGCAAGCCGGGCCCCCGCGCGGCGCAACGTGAACTTCCAGCAACTGCGTTCCGTGCGCGAAACCGTGCGCCAGTGCTTCAACCTCACTGGGGTGGCTGCCGCGCTGCACACCTCGCAACCCGGTGTCAGCCGGCAGATCCGCGAGCTGGAGGACGAACTCGGCATCGAGCTCTTCCACCGGGCCGGCAAACGCCTGACGGGGTTGACGCCACCGGGCCGGGCGGTGCTGCCGATCATCGAGCGGCTGCTGCTCGAGGCCGACAACCTGAAGCGCGCCGGCGAAGATTTCGCATCCACTGGCCGCGGCACCCTGACCATCGCGGCCACACATTCACAGGCGCGCTACACGCTGCCACCCGCGGTGCGCGACTTCAGCGCCGCCCACCCCGAGGTGATGTTGCGCATGCACCAGGGTTCACCGCAGCAGGTGGCCGACATGCTGCTAAAGGGCGAGGCCGACATCGGCGTGGCCACCGAGGCGCTGGCCGGCTATGCCGAACTGGTGGCGCTGCCCAGCTACCGCTGGACGCACGCGGTGGTGGTGCCGAAGGGCCATGCGTTGGCAGTCAAGGCCGACGCGGGCGAGGCGCTGACGCTGGAGCAGCTGGCGCTCTGGCCGATCATCACCTACGAGCCGGGTTACACCGGCCGCACGCACATCGACGAGGCCTTCCAGCGCCGCGGCCTGACGCTCAACCTGGTGCTGTCGGCGATGGATGCCGACGTCATCAAGACTTATGTCGAGCTGGGCATGGGCGTGGGCATCATCGCCTCGATGGCCTTCGACGAGGCGCGCGATGCGGCGCTACAGGCGATCGATGCGCGCCACCTGTTCGCCAGCAACATGACCCGCGTGGCGGTGCGCCGCGGCAGCTTCCTGCGCGCCTATGCCTACGACTTCATCTGCTGCTTCGCGCCGCCGCTGACGCGCAGCCTGGTCGACCAGGCGCTGGCGCAGGCACCGGGCAGCAGTTTCGAGATCTGATGCTGCGCCGTGGGCAGCGCCGCATCAGTTGCGCACAGGGTCGCCCGGCGGCCCCGCGCGGACGGTTCAGAGCCTTCGCCTGCCGCTGCAGCCCAGGCGGCTGCAGGCAGGCTCAGGGCCATTCCGTGAGCACGCCTGAAACCCGCCTGGCTCGCTGCCGAGAGAAGTCGCGCAAGGTGGGCGCCACCGAAGTTCGTCCCTTGCTCCAGAAATCGATCAACAGCCCGCGCGCCCGGGAGCGTGGGCCGACGGACGCATCCCGCGAGCCCACGAGCAGATCATCCGGCTCGGACAAGGTGGATCGGCCGCGGGCGCCCACAGCGCGAAGCGCCATCGACCATGCGCCAAACTCGCGCTCTCGAATCGGCTCGCGCAGCAGATCGATGACGCCGAAATGCAGGGCATCGGCCTTGATGAAGCCGTATACCTTGGCAAGCCCGGCAGCGGGGCCTTCCAGGTACTGCATGAACGCTCCGTCGGAGTAGAGCAGCACCCCAGACACATCCAGCTCGAGGTTGCGCGCGTGCGCGCGGCTGCGCAGGTGTTCGAGCTCGTCCATGGACGGCAGGTGCGCGGCCGTCGAGATGTAGACGATGGCATACAGGCGGGCAGCGTCGGCAGACCGACCCTGCGCAACATCATCAGCCAGGCTGGCGTTCATTTCAGGCGAACTCCCATCGAATGCCGCTTTCCGAAACAAGCCGGGTCGGCACGGGCAGGGCGAATGCCGGGGAATGATAGTCGGCTTGGCGTTCAGGCCGGGGGAATGGCGCCACAGCCAGTGGGCTCATCACTCATCGCACGGGGGGAAGGTGGCGGCGCCGCGTCGTGTCGGGCAGGCAAGCAGGCCGGGCGCCGGCACCCTGGCTGTGTCCGCTTGGCCGCGATGGCGCCGCCGTGCACCGCTCGCCATCACGGCCGCGGCACGGGCCAGCGGATGGCCGCTATCCCTGCACCCACGGCAGGCCGGCCTTGCGCCACCCGCCGAGCCGGCCGCGTTGGCCGCCGCTGTCGAGATCGCCTTCGAAACCGCCCATGACGTTCAGCACGTGGCCGAAGCCTGCCACGGCCGCGGCGGTGGCTGCGGCATCGGAACGCTTGCCGCTGCGACACAGGAAGACCAGCGTGTCCTGGGGCTCGGCCACGGCACGCAGCGCGTCGACAAATCCGGCATGCGGCTCGGCCGCGCCCAGCGCCAGCCATTCGACATGCAAGGTGCCCGGTACATGGCCTACGTACTCGCGCTCGAAGGCGGTGCGCAGATCGACGATGCGCGCCGCACCCAGCTCCATCAGGCGCTGCGCCTCCTGCGGCGTCACATAGCCGGCATAGCTGCGCGGCTTGCCGCCGCTGCGGCTGAAGGCGCGGTACAGGATCTGCGTGCGTTCTTCGCCGGTGGACGGCCTGAACATGGCGAGGATCCCCATGCTCAGATCATCGCCGCCGGGTCGGGCAGCTCCAGATGCGACGGCGCGCCTTCGGCAAAGCGCGTGATGCGCCGCGCGCGCAGGTGCACCTGGCTGCCGCTGCGCAGGTCCAGCCGCTGGCGCAACGCCGCGAACTCGCTGCGCGGCATCTCCACGTCGACGTAGCTGCCGTCGTCCTGGCGCTTGAACTCGATGCGCGTCTGTGCACCCACGGTCAGCACCTGCGACAGCGTCACCGGCAGCGCGCCGGGCTCGGCCGCGCCGACGATGTCCAGCTCGTGCGGGCGCACATAGCTGACTTCGGCGGCACCGTCGACGCTGCCCGGCCCATGCCCGAAGCGGCCGTGGAACAGGTTCACGTCGCCCAGGAACTGCAGCACGAAGGGGCTGGCCGGGTGGTCGTAGACCTCGTCCGGCGTGCCCTGCTGTTCGATGCGGCCGTGGTTCATCACCACCACCCGGTCGGCGACTTCCATCGCCTCTTCCTGGTCGTGGGTGACGAACACGCTGGTGACATGCATCTCGTCGTGCAGCCGGCGCAACCAGCGGCGCAGCTCCTTGCGCACCTTGGCGTCGAGCGCGCCGAAGGGCTCGTCCAGCAGCAGCACCTTCGGCTCCACCGCCAGCGCGCGGGCCAGCGCGATGCGCTGGCGCTGCCCGCCGGATAGCTGGTGCGGGTAGCGCTCGGCCACCCAGTCCAGCTGCACCAGTTTCAACAACTCCGTGACCTTGGCCTCGATCTCGCGGTCGCAGGGCCTGGTGGACTTCGGCCGCACGCGCAGCCCGAAGGCCACGTTCTCGAAGATCGTCATGTGGTTGAACAGCGCGTAGTGTTGGAACACGAAGCCGACGTTGCGCTCGCGCACCGAGGCGTTCGTCGCATCCTCGCCGTGGAACAGCACGTGGCCGCTGTCGGGCACCTCCAGCCCGGCGATGATGCGCAGCAGCGTGGTCTTGCCCGAGCCCGAAGGCCCGAGCAGCGCCACCAGCTCACCGGCCGGGATGTCCAGGTTCAGGTGGTCGCAGACCACGGTGGCGCCGAAGCGCTTGTTCAGGTTTCTGATCTCGATACTCAATTGTGTTCTCCAGGGCACCCAAGACAGCACCCGTGCACGGCTTCGAGGCCATCCAGCGGACACCGCGGAACCGGCTTTGCCGGGCCGCTGGTGGCGCCAACAGCGAGGACGCTGCTGGCGCTCGTAGGCGAGGAACAGTCCGCAGGGACTGTTCCTCGTCCGACTCGCCCCCCTGGGGGGAGTGCCGCAGGCGCTTCGGGGGGGCCCATGTCACTCGCTGCGGTCGCCGACGGCGCGCTTCTGGCCCTTGACGCGCTGCTCCACCAGGAACTTCAGCCCCAGCGTCACCAGCGCCAGCGCGGCCAGCAGCGAGGCCACCGCAAACGCGGCGGCGAACTGGTATTCGTTGTAGACGATCTCGATGTGCAGCGGCA
>DASQFA010000297.1:0-6545 GCA_035633375.1 Rubrivivax sp. | reverse complement strand
CGTTCGGTCTGCGCGCCCCACAGCGCGTCGCCCGGCACGTCGATCGGGCCGAAGCTGTCGGTTTCGGTACGCTTGTCTTTCTTGCCATGCAAGCACAGTGCTTTCATCGGATGTCCTTCAAACAGCAGCGATGCGGGACATTCGGCAATCCGCGTTCCGAGAAACTGCTGCAGGAACTACATCTGCCGTCGCCCACCCTCGTCGAAATCGCCGATCCCGTTGCCGGCTGGGCTCCTAGTCTTTCAGCTCGACCCAGGCCGGCGCATGGTCGCTCGGCTTTTCGCGGCCGCGCACTTCGCGGTCGACGCCGGCGGCGAGCAGCCTGGCGCGGGCGGCCGGGTTGAGCAGCAGATGGTCGATGCGCAAGCCGGCGTTGCGCGCCCAGCGGTTGCGAAAGTAGTCCCAGAAGGTGTACATCGGCACACCGGCGTGGAGCTCGTGGATGGCATCGGTCCAGCCCTGGGCGAGCAGGCGGCGGTAGGCGTCGCGCGATTGCGGTTGCAGCAGCGCGTCGTTCAGCCACGAGGCCGGCGAATAGATGTCGTGCTTGTCGTTGCTGGGCACCACGTTGTAGTCGCCCGCCATGACCACGGGGCCGCTGTGCCGCTGGAGTGCCTGGGCCTCCGCGATCAGGCGTTCGAACCACTTCAGCTTGTAGTCGAACTTTGGGCCGGGTTGCGGGTTGCCATTGGGCAGGTAGAGCGAAACGACGATCAAGTCTCCCACCTGCGCCTGCAGGAAGCGGCTTTGCACGTCATCCGCATCGCCGGGCAGGCCGCGTTGCAGCAGGCCGATCTGCGCCGGATGGCGGCCGCGCGCCAGCACGGCCACGCCGTTCCAGCTCTTCTGGCCGTGCCAGACCGCGCCATAGCCCGCAGCTTCGATCGCCGCCGCCGGGAAGCTGGCGTCCGGCGTCTTCAGCTCCTGCAGGCAGGCGATGTCGGGTTGCGACTCTTCAAGCCATTCCAGCAGCCGCGGCAGCCGCGCCGTGATGCCGTTGACGTTGAACGTGGCGATCTTCATCGAGCGGATACCTCATCGGCTGACTTGCAGATGCGCAGCATGTAGTGTGCATCGGCGCGGCGGCGGTGCCGCCGAACGGTGCAAGTCACTCCGAGTCGCGTCCCAGGGAGGCGATGCCTGCCAGCGCCAGGCCGGCGGCGAAACTGCCGTAAACCCAGCTCAGGCTGGGTGTCGACAAGCGCTCCTGGAACCCCGGCGTCAGACGGTGCGGCACCGCCCTTAGGTCGACCCATGCGGCCAGCGCCGTGACCGCCACTGCGTCGCTCAGCGCGTTGGCCGTCGTCGGCTGGCGTCGCTGCTGGCGGACCACTCCGAAGATCGTCGACCACAGCATTGAAGAAGCCTGGTGCACGCCCAGGGCGAGCAGCGTGTGGCGCAGCGACACGCCATCTTGGTAGATGGCGGCGTCGCCCAGGATCCAATGGCTCGGTGCGTTGATGCCGGAGCTGGGCAGGCCGTTGTCGACACGGCCGCGCCATGCCAGCGCAAGCGCCGATGCAGCGCCTGCAAGCATGCCGCCGGATAGCGCCAAGGTGAACAAGCCGGGGCTTCGTGACAGGGTCATCGCCATTCGCTGGAACGTCGTCGGCGTCGCGCGTCGCCGCGTCGATGACGGACGCGGGCGCTGGGTCAGCCTCGACCTGCAACGGGCCAGCAGCGATGACTGAACACGCTGCCTTGCCGGCTCGATGTCGTCGTCAACAGTGTCGGCATCTTTCGCGAAAGCCCGAACCAGCGCTTCGAAGCCCTGCGCCACCGCGGTCCGGCCCGGCTGTTCGATGCGTGCCTGGCGCAAGGCGTGCGCCGTGTCGTGCAAGTCTCGGCACTGGGTGCCGACGCAGGCGCGCAGACGGCCAACCACTTGTCGAAGCGCGCCGCCGACAAGCACCTGCTGGCCTTGCCGCTGCAGGCGCTGATCGTGCGGCCGTCGCTGGTCTTAGCCGCCGCCGGCGCCAGTTCGCGTGCGCTGCTGACCTGGGCCAGCTTGCCGCTGGTGCCGCTGCCGGCTGGCGGCCAGCAGAGCCTGCAGCCCATCGCGGTCGAGGACCTGAGCGCGGGGCTGGTGGCCCTGGCGACGGACGACGCAGCAGCCGCGGCCTTCGACGGCCAGCGCATTGCGATGGTCGGGCCGCGGCCATCAGCCTGGCCGCGTACCTGGCCGCGCTGCGCCATGCCATGCGGCTGCCGAGCGCAGCCACCGTCGCCATCCCCGCGCCCCTGATGCGCGTGGGCGCGCGCTTGGGCGACTGGCTGGGCCGGTGGTTGCCGGGACCGCTGCTTGATTCGAGCAGCCGACCCGCGCAGCTATGCGGCGGTGCTGGAAGCCGCCCCGCAGCCGCCGTGCGTGGTCACCGCGGCGGCGGCGCTGCTCCGATGCGCCGGGCGTCGGTGCCGACACGCTCGACCGCGACCTGCGGGCAGCCGGGCGCCCACAGCGCGAAGCGCACCCCGCCGCCGGCCAGCACCTGCGCGCCAAAGCGCATCGCGTGCGCCGCCTTCACGCCAGTTCCAGCTTGGCGTCGTCGGCCTGCGGCACCGCGGCCTGGGCAAGCACCCAAGGCGCCGCGCGGCGCGGGCGCATCAGCACCGCCATGGATCGACCGCGCAGCGGATAGCGGCTGGCCGCGGGCAGCTGCAGGCGCAGCTCGGTGACGGCGCTGGCGGTGTCGATGCAGACCTGCCATGGCGTCTGCTCACCCAGGTCGGGCAGCAGAAAGCCCAGGTCCTCGTGGTGGGCGCTGAACAGCAGCAGGAAGTCGTCGTCGACGAGATGCCGGCCACGACAGTCGGTGTCGTGCAACGCGCTGCCGTTGATGAACATGCCCAGGCAGCGCGTGTGCGGCTCGCTGTCTCTCGGAAAAGAATAGGCGTGTCGCATCGATTGCTTCGCTGACAAGGCACGTGCCATGTCAGCCGGCGCTCAGGACACGGCTGCGTCTGAGGTGGCCTGCAGCATCAGCCGTAAGTCACACCGCGTAGGGCGGCGCGGCGCAGCTCGCGCAGCAATCGGTAGCCGGGGCTGCGAAGCGGTGGACCCCGGCGACCACCGGCCCGCTCAGCTCGATGGCATGGTCCTGCTTGGCCTGCGGGCCGAAGTTGGCCAGAGGGTGCGCCGAATAGTTGATTCCACCGACGCCAGCAGCCGCGCTGCATGGCCCGACAGCCAGCGCGACTTCACAGCCGAATCTCCGCGGCAATCGGGACGTGGTCCGACAGGCCGCTCCAGGGCCGCGCAGGCAGTGCCAGCGGCGAATGATCGCGAACGCTGCGCACGTAGATGCGGTCCAGCCGCAGGAGCGGAAAGCGGGCTGGGAAAGTTCTTGCCGCCACGCCATGCGCCTCGACGAAGACTTCGCCAAGATCGGCGCACTGGCGCAGCGCCGCGTGCGCATGGCCGCGCCAGTCGTTGAAATCGCCGGCGACCAGCAGCGGCTCGCTGTGGGGAACGTACTGCCTGACGAAGTCACACAGCTGCTGCAGCTGACGTGCGCGGTGGGATTGCTTCAACCCGAGGTGCACGCAGATGGCGTGCACGATGTTGGCACGGCCCGGCAGGCGCAACGCGCAATGCAGCAGTCCGCGCTTTTCCTGGGTGGCGACGGAGACGTCGATGTGCTCCGAACGCACGATCGGATACTTCGACAGCAGCGCATTGCCGTGGTCGCCGTTCGCGCACACGGCATTGCCCCCGTGGGCAAAGGCGGGCCAGATCTGGCCGGCCAGGAACTCGTAGTGCGGCACGTGGGGCCTGGCGTGGCCGGCCATGCGCGTGCCATGGCGCGTGCCATGGATCTCCTGCAGGAACACGAGGTCGACTCCAGCCTGGCGCACGGCGTCGCGAAGCTCGCGCAGCACGAAGCGTCGGTTGAAGAAATTGAAGCCCTAGTGCACGTTCACGGTCATGACGCGCAAGCGCTCGGGAAGCGGGGTCTTGGAGTGGATCGACATGGCTCGCACGTTGTACCGAGGCCCGGCCCACTTGCGCTGTTGGCTAACGCCCGCTGCTTCTAAAGGCCGGCCATGCTTCTTGCGTCGCTGGCCCCTACGACCGGCCCCCCAATACCTGTACACCCGCCTCGGCCGGGTGTCCTGCATGGCTTTTCGCCCTTTGTCGGTTGTGGTGCGCTCGCGGTCATTGAATGCTGCGTTCGTCTTTACCGAACCGGCCACCAGGTTGATGCCTGCCCTGCCCCCGCGGAAGCGTGTCGTGTTCCTGCCGGGTGACGCGCCACCGTCCTACTCGCCGAGCAACTCGCCCACTGGTTTCAGATCTTCGACGTGGTCGCATATCGACTTGATCACCATGATCAAGGGTGTGCCCAGCAGCAGCCCCCAGATGCCCCACAGCCAGCCGAATGCGAGCACGCCGACGAAGATCACCAGCGGGTTCATGCTGCTGGCGCGCCCGGCCAACCAGGGGGTGAGCAGGTTGCCCTCGAGCGTGTTGATGAGCATCGACACCCCGCCAATTAGTGCGGCCATGCCGAAGCTGCCGAACTGCAGGAAGGCCACCAAGGCCAGGCCACCGGCCGTGACGATGGCGCCGATATACGGCACCAAGTTCAGCACCGCCGCGACCAGGCCCCACACGGCCGCACGCACCAGCGGAGACAGCGCATAGCTCAGCATCACGCCCAGCAGCAGCGGAATGAATACGGCACTGGCCCAGTGCAACGCATAGACGCAGGCCGGCAACGCGAGCACTGCCATCGAGACGCTGCGTACGTTGATGTGCGTAGGCAGCGACGGGATCTCGGGCTCGCTGTCAGCAATGTCGCCCACCGGGCGGGTAGCGGTCATGGCTTCACCGGCCAACCGCGTCAGGCATCAAGCTCGATCATTCCCTTGGCCACATAGACCTGGAAGTCAGCGATGGGCATCGCGGCCGAACCCCGGGTTTCGCCATCTGTCCAGCTCAAGGTGGCGTCGGTCGGCGTGGTCTGCACCTCCACCGGGCCACGACGGATCATCATGTTGACACCGTCGCCCTCGCGGTACTCGACCTTGCCCTTGACTTGCGCGCGCTCTGCCATTGTGTTTCCTCGTTTTGTTCAACCGGTACGTGTCCGACGCGCGCCGTAGCAAACCGAACACGAGGGCTGTGCGGCAACCATAGTCGCCCCTGCTGGCCCCGCCTGTAGGACGGGCCCGTCATAGGGCGTCAGTCTTCGCCGATCATTCGTTCCAGCGGCGCGCGGGTGCAGCCGAGGAGTGCAGGGCAGCAAACGCCAAACGCGGTAGAGCCACGCTGGCCTGGCGGACCTCGTCGCACAGCAGAAGCTGGAGTTATGGGCCAAGCGGGGGACCGGGCCTCTTGGTCGCAGTACCGGCTTCAAGGCGCCACGAAGGTCGGCCGCAGGGTTGGGTTTGCACCGTCCAGGTGACACACCGTATCGGAACACTTGGCCGCAGGCCTCGAGCAGCGAGTGCGGAAGCGACAGCGAGAGTTCCCGGTTCGCCAGTCCACGGAAGAATGTCCTTCCCCAGCCCATATCAGGATAGCTGCCGAGTGCCAGGCGCTTCTCCTTGCCGTCGAAACGGCACATCCGAAACCAAGGCCTTCGAACCGGAAGGCGCGACCTCGAGGTTGAGGCCGGCGGAATCAGCCTGGCGAACGCGGGGTCTTACCGCGACGCAATTCGCGTTCTTGCACTGTTGGTCGGTGAGCATCGGGGAAAAAAACTCCAAATGGCTTAAGGACTGCCATTGGTTCCCCCAGATGTTCCCCCGTTTTCGCTCGGCTGCCATGAAACGGCAGCAACCTTCCTGACGCGATCGACCGCTTAAGTCGTTGCTCTTGCAGAAGCTTTGGTCCGCCACGGGACGCTGCGAGACGAGTACTTGGGGTGGCTGATGGGACTCGAACCCATTCGGTAGGGGGCTGCAGGGGTCTGAGGGGGAACGTAGGTTGTTGATTTTGCACACTTCCTGCGTTTCCCGTTCCCCTGGGTTCCCCGGATTTGGCCCACGAATTGGCCCACGGAAAGGCCCGCGGAAGGGCCTCGAGTCCAAGGGCGCGCACGGCCACAAGATGCGCCACCTGCGACGCCCGCTGGCTGAGTGCGGTGACAAGGGATCCACCGCACACACCATCCTCCGTCAAGAGTCTCCTTCAACGTGAGCTCAGAGACCGGCCGCGAAATCCCGCTTTCGCACTGCATTTCGGCCGTTCGATGGTGCACGGTCGAAGGTCAGGAAGACTGGAAGCGGCCGGTCACCGCCAGGCGGTTTCGGAGCGCCAGAGCCACAGGAATCGGATGCCGGTCAGCGGCCGTTCGTGTAGGCCGGCATAACGACCCGTTGCTGCCATTCGCCGCGCGGGATTGGGCGCCGAGAAGCTGTCGTTCGCCCCGAAGCCTCTCGGAAGCAGGCCAACGGTTCAGGCGACAGACCCGAGCCGGAGCCGATCAGGATCAGTGGAAATCTTGCTCAAGCTGATGGCGAATGGCGCCGATTCGCACGACGTCGCCACGCACTTCAAATGCAGCAACGAGCCCAGCGCTTCCGAAGAGAACGATGAG
>DASQFA010000296.1:0-10830 GCA_035633375.1 Rubrivivax sp. | reverse complement strand
CGATTGTAGGCAGCGCAGCAGCGCCGCCCCGGGTTGCTTGCAATGGACGGCGGCGGCGTTGGTGCTAGATTGCCGGCACGATGGCAACCAAGAAACCCCGGCGCACGGCAGAGCGCATCCTCGAAGTCACGCTCGAGCTGTTCAACCGCTTCGGCGAGCCGAACGTCAGCACCACGCTGATCTCGGCCGAGCTGAACATCAGCCCCGGCAACCTGTACTACCACTATCCGGCCAAGGACGAGTTGATCAACTCGCTCTTCGACCGCTACGAAAAAGCCCTGAACGAGCTGCTGCAGGCGGCCGAAGGCGTGCGCAACATCGAGGATGCGTGGCTCTTCTTCCACATGCTCTTCGAGCTGATCTGGCAATACCGCTTCCTCTACCGCGACCTGAACGACCTGCTTTCGAAGAACCGCCGGCTGGAAACACACTTCCAGTTCGTGCTGAAGAACAAGTCTCGCGCGGTGAAATCGGTGCTGGATGGGCTGACGGCAGAAAGCGGCATGCACATCGACCCGCGCCAGGCCGAGCCCGCTGCCAACGCAATGGTCGTGGTGCTGACCTACTGGCTGAGCTACGAGTACGTGCGCGACCCGCGCAAGGCGCTGGAGCCCGAGAACGCCGGTGCCGCGCTGGCCCGCGGTGCCTACCATGTGCTGTGCCTGCTGATGCCTTACCTGGAGCCGGCGGCGCAGCAGCACCTGCACACGCTGGTCGGCAACTACCTGGCCAAGCCCTGATTTACCGCCATTCACGACGCAGAGGCGCCATGACACGCTGGACCGCTTTTCCCTACGAAGGCACAGCCTACGCCTACAGCCCGGCGGCGCTGGTGCAACACTGGGCCCGCCTGCACGCCGGCGATGCCGTGCCGCTGCCCGAGAGCACCCAGGTGCTGGCGGCCTGGGCCTTGTTTCATGCCGGTGAGTTCCACAAGGCCTTCGACGCCGGCATGCAAGCCGGTGGCGCCGGCATCACGGTGGCCAACAAGGCGCAGGCCATCCACGCCAACTATCTGGAGAAGAGCGCGAAGACGAAGCTGGCGATGCTGGCGCAGGTGGTCGAACGCGCCGAGGCCCAGGCCGCCGCCGAACCGAAGAATGCCAATGCGCACTACTGGGTGGCCTATTCGCTGCGCCGCTACAGCCAAGGCATCAGTCTCGTCACTGCCTTGTCGCAGGGGCTGGGCCACAGGGTCAGGCAAGCGCTCGAGACCACGCTCGAGCTGGAACCGACGCATGCCGACGCACATGTCGCGCTGGGCTGCTTCCACGCCGAAGCCGTCGACCGGCTCGGCAAGCGGCTCGGTCGCGCCCAGGGCGCCGACACGGCCACGGGGCTGAAGATGTTCAACCAGGCGCTGCGCTTGAACCCGGCATCGGCCATTGCCATGGTCGAGTACGCCAACGGTCTGGTGATGCTCGAGGGCCACAAGCGCCTGCCAGGCGCCGAGAAACTCTATGCCAGCGCTGCCGCATGCCAACCGATGGACGCGATGGAGCGCCTGGATGTGGAGATGGCCAAGGCGGAACTCGAGGACTGATCCGGTTGCGGCCGGATACCGTCGCAAACACGGACCCAGCAGTCATGCGCCTTGGCGGCGTTGTGATTCGCCTGCAGGTACCGCAAACGTCGTGAACAACGGCTGAGCGCTCGCGCGAAGCCGGGCCTGGCGCCAAACAAGGTCGCAGGAGAATGACGAGGTGCCGCAGGCGTCGCACACCTGCGCGACATCTGCGCCTGCTGACGACCGAAGTGAAGCGGTTCGATCATGTGGGGCAGGGTCCCGACCACGAAGGAGCCGTCACGAAACACCAGCCTGGCCACTTCTATTCAGCCCGGCGCTGATCAGCGCGCAGCTGCGCTGGTTTCTGTCGCTCGCCAGCGAGGAAAGAGGTGGAGGCGCATGACGACGCCGGTGATCGCCACGCCCAGAGCCATGCCAGCCAGGACGTCGGAAAGGTGGTGCGCACCGCTTGCGATGCGTGCCATCGCCATGCACAGCGTCGCGGCGATTGCCAGCAGCGCGGCGGCGCGCGAGCGCAGCAGAAGCATCACGAACATCGCGCAGACAGCTGCATTGACGACGTGGCTGGATGGAAACGAATGGAAGGCGCGGAGCAGGCTGGGTGCCTCGCAAAACCATGCCTCAGCGTCGACGAAAGGGCGTGGCCGCCCACAGCCGATCTTGATCAGCCGGACCAGCAGCAAGGTTCCAAACACCTGTGCAAAGACGTAGGCCAGACCGACCCGCACGAACAGCCGGCGCTTGATGCGCATGCCGTACACGAACAGCGCGATGCAGGCCGCGTAGAAGATGAACAGCCCCTGGTCGGCGTACCACTCCAGCGCCGGGCGCAGGCTGCCGAACACGCGGCTCCCGGCCAGATGCTGGAGCAGCGCGGCATCGGCACGCATCAGCACGGTCATCAACGTGCCGAGCCACAGCAGGACGGACGCGCGCAGCACGAGGCGCATCCGCGCTGCGGCATCCGCGAGATTCAGCAACTCCATGCTCGCATCTCCAGTTTCGCGGCGTCCGCCGAGCTGGCAAGCGTTGGCCGCCTGCAAAGCGCTGCTGCCTTCATTCGACCGTCAGCGGCAGCCGCAGCGTTGCCACCCCAATGCGCACCGTGCCGCCCAG
The DNA here is from genome assembly GCA_035633375.1 of Rubrivivax sp. Lineage (GTDB taxonomy): Bacteria > Pseudomonadota > Gammaproteobacteria > Burkholderiales > Burkholderiaceae_C > Rubrivivax. The sequence continues at coordinate 8,186 of DASQFA010000296.1, read as the reverse complement.
AGCGGGCCGCAACGACCGGAAGCCTGGCAGCAAGGCCCCGCCAACCACCCGCCCGGGCGCAGCGCCGGCGTCGAAGGCATAGGCCAATGGCGCGAAGCTCGGCTGTTGCATGCCGGAGCTTGCCAGCACCAGAGCATAGGAGGATTCTCCGTGGTTTCTCTGATGCTTGTCGCAGCGGTCGAGGCAATTGGGGCGCTTTGCTGGCGCCCCGAAGCAATTCGGATGCTGGCGCTCGGCTGCCTAAAGGAGGACTTCGTACCGCCTTCCGGAGGCGGCCTCCAGCGCTGGGCGAAGCCGGCCGCGCAGGTGTTCTTGCAGGGCCAGTCGAGCGGAGCAGTGGGCGGCGCCTACTTGTTGCTGGGCGATCCCCGAACGCGACCGAGCGCGTATTCCGGCTGGAAGCAACCGCATCAATGGGACGAAATGACAGTTCTTCTCAATACCAACAGCAACAACGCCGCGCCAGCAGCGCCACGCTTATTCGACCGTGACACTCTTTGCCAGGTTGCGCGGCTTGTCCACATCCGTGCCGCGTGCGCAGGCGGTGTGATAGGCCAGCAGCTGCAGCGGCACCACGTGCAGCAGCGGCGACAGCACGCCATAGTGCTCGGGCATGCGGATGACACGCACGCCGGGCTCGCTGGCGATGCGGGTGTCGGCATCGGCAAAGACGAACAGCTCCCCGCCGCGCGCGCGCACCTCCTGCATGTTGCTCTTCAGCTTGTCCACCAACGCGTCGTTCGGCGCGATCGTCACCACCGGCATCGCCGAGGTCACCAGTGCCAGCGGGCCGTGCTTCAGTTCGCCGGCGGGGTAGGCCTCGGCGTGGATGTAGCTGATCTCCTTGAGCTTGAGCGCGCCTTCCAGCGCGATCGGGTAGTGCAGCCCACGCCCCAGGAAGAGCGCGTTTTCCTTGCGCGCAAAGTCCTCCGACCAGGCGATGATCTGCGGCTCCAGCGCCAGCACCGCCTGCACCGCCACGGGCAGGTGGCGCAGCGCCTTCAGGTGTTCGAGTTCCTGTGCCTCGCTCAAGCGCCCGCGCACCTGCGCAAGCGCCAGCGTCAGCAGGAACAGGCCCACCAGCTGGGTGGTGAAGGCCTTGGTCGAGGCCACGCCCACCTCCACCCCGGCACGGGTGATGTAGGCGAAGGCGCATTCGCGCACCATCGCGCTGGTGGCCACGTTGCAGATGGTCAGCGTGTGCGCCATGCCGAGTGAGCGCGCATGCTTCAGCGCCGCCAGCGTGTCGGCGGTTTCGCCGCTTTGCGTGATGGTCACCACCAGCGTGCGCGGATTCGGCACGCTCTCGCGGTAGCGGTATTCGCTGGCGATCTCCACGCTGGTGGGGATGCCGGCGATCGACTCCAGCCAGTACTTGGCGGTGGAGCCCGAGTAGTAGCTTGTGCCGCAGGCCAGAATCAGCACCTGGTCGACTTGCTTGAAGACCTTGAAGGCGCCGTCGCCGAAGAGCTCGGGCGTGATGCAGGGCACGCCGTCCAGCGTGTCGGCGATGGCGCGCGGCTGCTCGAAGATCTCCTTTTGCATGTAATGCCGGTACGGGCCCAGCTCGGCCGCGCCGCTGTGCGCCACCACGGTGCGCGCCTCGCGCTGCACGCTCTTGTAGCGGCCGTCGCTCTGGCGCGCGGCAATCCAGGTCTTGCCGAGTTGCAGATCGACCACGTCGCCCTCTTCCAGGTAGACGATCTGGTCGGTCACGCCGGCCAGCGCCATGGCGTCGCTGGCAAGGAAGTTCTCGCCCTTGCCCAGCCCCAGGATCAGCGGCGAGCCTTCGCGCGCCCCCACCACGCGCTGCGGCTCGTCGCGGCAGAACACGGCAATGGCATAGGCGCCCTTCAGCCGCAGCGTGGCGCGCTGTACCGCGTCGAACAGGTCGCCGTCGTACAGGTGGTCCACCAGGTGGGCGATAACCTCGGTGTCGGTCTGGCTGGTGAATTCATAGCCCCGCCCCTGCAGTTCGGCGCGCAGCTCGTCGTGGTTCTCGATGATTCCGTTGTGCACCAGCGCGATGCGGTTCTTGGAGAAGTGCGGGTGCGCGTTGTGCACCGCCGGCACGCCGTGCGTGGCCCAGCGTGTGTGCGCGATGCCGGTGCCGGAATGGATGCCTTCCTCGGCGACGTTGGCCTCGAGCTGGGCCACGCGCGCGGTGCTGCGTGCGCGCTTCAGCCCGCCACCCTGGTGCACGGCCACGCCGCACGAGTCGTAGCCGCGGTACTCCAGGCGCTTCAGCCCTTCGATGAGGACAGGGACGATATTGCGGTTGCTGACCGCGCCGACGATGCCGCACATGGGGAGCCTTTGCACTGGGGTTGAATCGGGCGCATCGTAGGCAAGGTCGTGTGAAATTTGCTTTCATACTTTCGAGCTTGAACGCCAGATCACGCCAACCGGGATGGATCGTGAAACAATCGTGCAATTCTTCACCCGCTTTGACCTAAGCCAGATGACCCAAACGAGTCTCGACGCCACAGACCTGCGTTTGCTGGACCTGCTACAGCGCGACGCTTCGCTGTCGAACCAGGACCTTGCCGAGCAGGCGCATGTCTCGCCGGCCACCTGCATGCGCCGCGTGCGGCGCCTGGTGGACGCCGGGGTGATCGAGCGGCGCGTCGCGCTGCTGTCGCACGAACAACTCGGTTTCGGCCTCACTGCCATCGTCGAAGTGACACTCGACCGCCAGGGCGCCGAGCACCTGGGCGATTTCCAGCAGCGCGCCGTGGCCGATGCGGCCGTGCAGCAGTGTTACCGCGTCTCGCCCGGGCCGGACTTCGTGCTCGTCGTGTGGACGCTGGACATGCAGGCCTACCAGGCGCTGGTGCAGCGGTTGTTCACGCAGGACGCCAATGTGCGCCAGGTGAAGGCCTATTTCAGCGTGCAGCGCGCCAAGTTCGAGCCGGCCATCGGGTTGCCCGGGTCAGCGCCTGCGCGCACCAGCAGCGCCAGCCCGGTGAGGTAGTCGCTCTCCGGAAACTCCAGCGTCGTCGGGTGGTCGCAGGCGGCTTGCATGCGCCGCAGGATGAGCGCATCCACACCCGCGTCGATGCCCGCACCGGCGACGATCTTGTGGAACAGGTCCGGCCCGATGCCGCCCGAGCACGAGAAGGTGAACAGCAACCCCCCCGGCCGCAGCAACTTGAGCGCCAGGCGGTTGATGTCCTTGTAGGCACGCGAGGCGCGCTCGGCCTGCGCCACCGTCGGCGCAAACTTCGGCGGGTCGAGCACGATGGCATCGAAGCGCCTGCCCTGCTGCAGACACATGCGCAGGAAGGCGTTGACATCGGCATCCATCACCTGGTGCCGATCGGCGTCGAAACCGTTCAGCTGCACGTGGCGTTGCGCCAGTGCCAGTGCCGGCGCGGACGAGTCGACGCTGGTCACCTGCGTCGCACCGCCGGCCAGTGCCGCCAATGAAAAGCCGCCCGTGTAGCTGTAGCAGTTCAGCACCTCGGCGCAGCCGAACTGGCGCACCGCCTGGGCAAAGTGCAGCCGGTTGTCGCGCTGGTCGAGGTAGAAGCCGGTTTTGTGGCCGTGCGCCACATCCACCTCGAGTTGCCAGGCATGCTCGCGCATCGTCACCAGGCTTGCGCCACTGCCACGCAGCCAGCCGCTGTGCGCGGGCAGCCCTTCGAGCACGCGCACACCGGCATCGGAACGTTCGTACAGCCGCGACAAGCCAGTGGCGGCGAGCAGGCTGTCGGCGAGTGTGTCCTTCCAGCGCTCGCTGCCGGCAAACAGGAACTGCGCGCTCAGCGTATCGGCATAGCGGTCGACCACCAGGCCGGGCAGGCCATCGGCCTCGCCGTGCAGCAGGCGCACGCCGTCGCTGTCGATCGGCAGGCGGGTGCGCAGTTCCACGGCGCGCCGCACGCGCCGCGCGAAGAAGACGGAGTCGATGCGCTCGGCCTCGATGAAGCTCCAGGCGCGCACGCGGATGTTCGAACTCGGGCTGTACGCACCCCATGCCAGGAAACGGCCGTCGTCGGCCTCGACGCGCACCGTCTCGCCCGGGTCGGCCTTGCCGGTGGCGATGCTGCCGGCAAAGACCCAGGGGTGGCGACGCAGCAGCGAACGCTCCTTGCCCTCGCGCAAGCGGATCGATTTCATCGCGCCGGGCGCTTCCTGGCCCGCGGATGGGCGGCGTCGTAGACCTTGGAGAGGTGCTGACAACGCGCGCCACGCGCGCGTTGCGTCGCAGGCTCAAATCGCGCAGCGATGTGAAGGCGCGAAGCGCCGGGCCGCAGACAGAATCCAGCCGCCATCACTTCCTGCGCGCACGCGGGTGTGCGGCGTCGTAGACCTTGGCCAAGTGCTGGAAATCCAGCCGCGTGTACACCTGCGTGGTGGCGATGTTGGCGTGCCCCAGCAGCTCCTGCACGGCGCGCAGGTCGCCGCTGGACTGCAGCAGGTGCGAGGCAAAGCTGTGGCGCAGCATGTGCGGATGCACATGCGTCGGCAGCCCGGCCTGCAGCGCCAGGCCCTTCAGCCGCGAGCGCACCTGGCTGGGCGTCAGGCGCGTGCCGCGTCGGCTGACGAACAGCGCCCGCTCCGCGGTGGCCGCGATCTGCCCGCGCACCAGCAGCCACTGTCGCAGCGCCAGCAGCGCCGCCCCACCCACCGGCACGCTGCGCCGCTTGCTGCCCTTGCCCAGCACCATCGCGCTGGCATCGGCGGCGTCGATCCAGCCGGCCGCGCTGTCGCTGGCGTGATGGTCCAGTCCCACCAGTTCGGCCACGCGCAGCCCGCTGCCGTAGAGCAGCTCGACCATGCAGTGGTCGCGCGCCAGTAGCACCGGGTCGCCGTGCTGCGGCTCGAACGAGGCCAGCGCCACCGCCTGCTCCACCGACAAGGCCTTGGGTAGCGGCTTGGGCGCCTTGGGCGCGCGCACGCCGTCCACCGGGTTGCTGCGCACCTCACCCGTGCGGCCCCACCACCGGTAAAGCCCGCGCCAGGCCGAAAGCTGGATGGCGATGCTGCGCGCGGCCAGGCGCTGCTCGCGCAGTTGTGCCGCCCAGCGCCGTACATGCTGGGTCTGCACCTCGCGCAAGTTCACCTGCGCGGCCGCCGCCGCTTGCTGCAGGCGCAGCAGCGCATCGTGGATCATCTGCACGCTGCGCGGCGCCAGGCGGCGCTCGACACGCAGGTGCTCGATGTAGCGCTGCAGCGCGGGGGCCAGTTCGGCGGCCGCGGCGCCCACGCGGCTGGCTTTCAGTGCCGGTCGGCGAGCAGCCGCGACAGGCTGGCGCTGGCCACCTCGCCAATGCGCGACAGGAACTCGGTGCCCATCTGTGCCGCGTAGCGTGTCGGGTCCGGCGAGCCCAGCACGAGCAGCCCGAAGGCGCCAAGCGTGTCGGCCGGGCGCAGCGGCAGCATGGCCATGGAGCTCACGCCGGCCGCATCGTCGAACCAGGCCGAGGCTTCGAAGCCGGCATTCGCGCCACAGTAGGGCAGCGACAGGCTGGAGGCGAAACTCTTCAGGTCCTCGGTCACCGCCTGGGCCGCGGGCAGCGCCGCATGGGCTTCGGCCACGCCCCAGATGCGTAGGCTGGCCTGCGGGATGAGGAAGCGGCTGCGCAGGTCATCGAGCAGCACCTGCGGCAGTTCGGCCGGGTCGTCGGTGAGCAGCATGCGCATGGTCCACTGGTGCAGCCGGTCGGCGATGGCCACGTTGTCCTGGCCGTTGCGGATCATCTCGATGATCTTGTGCTCCAGGCCCTTGATGCGCTCGCGCAGCATTTCCATCTGCCGCTCCTGCAGTGACACGGCGCGCTGGCCGTGCGGGCTGGTCAGCTGCACGGTGGCCAGCACTTCGGCGTTGCGCTCGAAGAAGCCCGGCGTATTGAGCAGGTAGTTGGTGATGTCCTGCTCGGTGATGCCCTGCACCCCGGTGCCAAGTGCGCCCGGGCCTGGTGATGTACTCACAGTTCGATCTCTCCTTGGAAAACAGTCATCGCCGGGCCGGTCATCAGCACCGGCTGGCCCATGCCGGCCCATTCGATGCTCAGGCGCCCGCCCCGCGTATCCACCTCCACCTGCCGGTCCAGCCAGCCCAGGCGGATGCCGGCCACCACCGCCGCGCAGGCACCCGTGCCGCAGGCCAGCGTCTCGCCGGCACCGCGCTCGAACACGCGCAGGCTGATATGCGTGCGCGACAGCACCTGCATGAAACCGGCGTTGACCTTCTGCGCAAAGCAGTCCAGCACCTCGATCTCCGGGCCAAGGGCGGCCACGTCGGCGCGCGACACGTCGTCCACGCGCTGCACCGCATGCGGGTTGCCCATCGACAGCACCGCCACCTCGACGCTGCCGTCGATGAGCTCCAGCGGCCAGAGCTCGAAATCGCCCACGCGCCGCGCCGTCATGCTGGCAGGCACGAAGGGCACGCGCGCGTGCGCGAACTCCGGCGCGCCCATGTCCACGGTGACACGGCCGTCGTCGCGCAGATGAAGTTCGATCTGCCGGTTCACGGTCTCGACGCGGATGCGCTGCTTTTGCGTCAGGCCCTGGTCGCGCACGAAGCGCACGAAACAGCGTGCGCCATTGCCGCAGTGTTCGACCTCGTCGCCGCTGGCGTTGTAAATGCGGTAGCCGAAGTCCACGCCCGGCGTGCGGCTCGGCTCGACCACCAGGATCTGGTCGGCACCGATGCCGAAGTGCCGGTCGGCCAGCGCGCGGTACTGCTCGGTGGACAGGTTCAGCGGCTCGCGCGTGGCGTCGAGCATCACGAAGTCGTTGCCCGCGCCCTGCATCTTGGTGAAGCGCAATCTCATGCCGGGATTATGGCTACGACCCGGCGGCAGTGCCGCCTTCACAGCGCGGGCGCGACAGGAGCCTGCGCCGCCGCTCCGCACGCGGCGCAGTCAGCGTCGTGGTCAGTACAAATCGGGCTCGCCGGCGGGGCGTGTCTTGAAGCGCTTGTGCACCCACAAGTACTGCGACGGGTTGGCCCGGATCGCCGTTTCGATCCAGGCGTTGAGCCGCGCCGTATCGGCTAGCGGGTCGCCGGTGGGCCAATCGGTCCAGGGCGGCAGGAACTGCACGCGATAGCCCTGGCCGCCGGGCAGGATTTCGGCCAGCACCGGTTGCACCACCATGTCCAGCGCGCGCGCCATCTTCGATGGCGCCAGCAGCGTAGCGGCAGCAACGCCGAAAAATGGCACGAAGACCGAATCCTTCAGCCCGAAATCCATGTCCGGCAGGTTGAAGAAGGCATGGCCGCGGCGGATGGCGCGCACCAGCGGCAAGGCCGTATCCCTGCGCGCGAACAACTCGCCCTGGCCGAAGCGCATGCGCCCGCGGCGCATGGCGGCGTCGAACACCGGGTTGCTCTGCGCCTGGTAGATGGAGCCGACACGCCGGCTCTGGAACAACTGCGTGGCGCTGCCGGCCACATCCAGCGCCACGAAGTGCGGCACCAGCCACATCACCGGCCGCTCGCTGCGCTCGGCCAGTTGCACGTCGCCTTCGACATGGATCAGCCGGCGCAGCCGCCCGGGGCTGGCGTACCAGAGCAAGGCGCGTTCGACGGCGCTGCGCCCGAGCCAGCGAAAGTGGTCTCGAAGCAGCGCGCGGCGTTCGGCCGCGGGCAACTCGGGCATGCACAGCTGGATGTTGCGTGTGGCCACGCGGCGCCGGCTGCGCGCCAGTGTGTAAAGCACCCGGCCGAGAGAGCTGCCCAGGGCCGCCTGCAGGCCCAGCGGCAACCAGTGCACCAGCCACAGCACGCCGAGCAAGGTGCGCGCCGCCCACTGCGTCACGGCGCGTCCGTGGCCGCATCGACGCGACGCGGGCCCTTGTAGCGGTTGTAGCCCCACAGGTACTGCTGCGGGCACTGCATGATCAACTGCTGCATGGCGCGATTGATGGTCGCAGCCTGCGCCTGCTGCAGCGTCTGGCCGTCGGCGTCTTGCATCGGCAGCGGCTCGGCCAGGCGGCTTAGCCGCAGGTGAAAGCCACGACCCTGGGGCAGCCGTTCACACCAGGCCAGCACGATCGGTGCACCCGATTGCAGAGCCAGGCGCGCGGCCAGGGTCATGGTGTAGGCCGGGCGGCCGAAAAAGTCGGCCCACACGCCCATGCCTTGCGGCGGCACCTGGTCGGGCAACAGGCCCACCGCCTCGCCGCGGCGCAGCGCGCGCATCATCTGGCGCACGCCGCCCAGCGTGGCCGGC
>DASQFA010000295.1:0-9277 GCA_035633375.1 Rubrivivax sp. | reverse complement strand
TCGCCGTCAGACCCCGAAGTACGCGGCCGAGATCTGCTCGCGCGTGAGCTGGTCCGACGCACCCTGCAGCGACACGCGCCCTTCCTGAAAGCAGTAGATGCGTTGCGCCACGCGCATCGCCGTTGATACGTCCTGCTCGACGATGACCACCGTCATGCCTTCGGCGCACAGGGTCGGCATCGTGTCGTAGATCTCCTTGATGACGATCGGCGCCAGCCCCAGGCTCAGTTCGTCGCACAGCAGCAGCGTCGGGTTGCTCATCAGCGCGCGGCCGATGGCCACCATCTGCTGCTGCCCGCCGGACAGCGAGGTGCTCGGCACGGCACGCTTGGCTTGCAGGATCGGGAACAGCCTGAAGAGCCGCTGCAAGTTCCATGGGCCGGCGCGGCCGGCAAAGCCGCCCATCATCAGGTTCTCCTCGACGCTCAGGCTCGGGAACAGCCGCCGACCCTCGGGTACCAGCGCGATGCCGCGCTTGACGATCTCGCCCGGCGGCAGCGAGCCGATGGCCTGGCCGTCGAAGCGCACCTGGTCGCTCGGCACGCGCACCAGCCCGGTGACGCTCTTCATGAAGGTGCTCTTGCCAGCGCCATTGGCGCCGATGATGGCCACCATCTCGCCGGCATCGAGCTCGAAGTCGATGCCGAACAGCGCCTGTGCATCGCCGTAGAAGGCGGTGAGACCATGGGCGCTGAGGAGCCTCACGCTTCCAACCCCATGTACACGCGCCGCACCTCGGTGTCGTTCATCACCGCCTGCGGCTCACCCTCGGCCAGCTTGCAGCCGAAGTTGATGACGAAGAGACGATCGGCGATCGACAACAGCGCATGCACCACATGCTCGATCCAGATCATCGTCACGCCGCTGGCCTTGATGCGCTGCAGCTCCTCGACCAGCTGTTTCGCCTCATGCTCGGTCAGCCCGCCGGCGATCTCGTCCAGCAGCAGCAGCTTCGGCCTTGTCGCCAGCGCGCGCGCCAGCTCCAGACGCTTGCGGTTGAGCAGCGTCAGGCCGCCCGCAGCGTTGTTGGCCTGCGCCAGCAGCCCCGTCTGCTCGAGCACGTCGCGCGCTGCGTCCCAGGCCTCACGCTCGTCCAACTGGCCGCCGAAGCAGGCAGCGCAGACCAGGTTCTCGAACACCGTCATGTGGCCGAAGGGCTGCGGCACCTGGTAGCTGCGGCCGATGCCGGCGCGGCAGCGCTGGTGGGGTTTCAGCGCCGTGATGTCGCGGCCCTCGTACTCCACGCGGCCGGCGTCGCAGCGCACGTCACCGCTGATCAGGTTGAACAGCGTCGTCTTGCCGGCGCCGTTGGGCCCCAGGATGCCCAGCGTCGTGCCCTCGTCCACCGCCAGCGAGATGTCGTCGGTGACCTTCAGTGCGCCATAGGACTTGGCGACGGAATGAAGGGCGAGCAGCGGCATGAGAGCTTTCGTGAGGCGCGGCGCGAGGCGACGATCTTCCACCGGGTGCGCGTGCGGCGCGCCCATGGAATACGCGGGTTGGAAGTGCTGGTGCTCAAGCGATCAGCTTGAGCGTGCCGCCGGTGGGGATGTTCAGGGCGCCGGCGTTGTCGACGATGGTCAGCTCCACCTTGTACTTCGTCCCCTTGCCCCATTGGCCCAGCACCAGTGGCGTCTTGCTTACGTTCTTGAACGGACCCTGGCCGCCCCACTTGACCGGGCCGACGACAGTGGCCAGGCTGGTGGCGGCCACGGCATCGCGCAGGTCCTTCGCGCCGACGCTCTTGCTGCGCTTCAGCGCATCGGCAGCCACCTCGAACAGCGCATGGGCAAAGCCGATCGGCTGCGTCCACTGCTTCTTGGTGCCGGCCTCGTAGGCCTCGGCCAGCGCCGTGGCACTTTGCTTGGTGAGCGACGAGCTGAAGGGGTGCGACGGGCTCCACCAGACTTCGGTACTCAGGCCGTAGCCCAACTCGCCCAGCGCCTCGATCGCGCCGGGGAAGAGCAACGCCTTGCCCAAGGTAATGACCTTCGGAGAAAGGCCCTGCTGCTTGGCCTGAGTCAGGAAGGTCTTCGCGTCCGGCGGGATGACCACGCCGGTGACGATCTCCACGCCGTCCTTCTTGAACGCGGCGATCTGAGCCGAGAAGTCCTGGGTGCCGTTCTGGAAGCGGCCCGGGTCGACGACGGTGAAGCCCTGCGCGGCCAACGGCTTCGGGAAGCCGAGTTCCTTGTCGCCCCAGGCATTGCCGTCGCCGTCGTTGGGGAACAGCCCGCCCACCTTCTTGTTCGTCTTGACGCTGTTCCAGCCCGAGGTGAAGGTGGCGATCACGTCCTCCAGGCCCCAGAAGATGTGATAGGTGTAGTTGAAGCCCTTTGCCGGGTCGCCCTTGCGACCGAAGAACCACGGCTGCCACGGCACCACGCTGCTGATGCACGGCACTTCGTTCAGCTCGCAGGCGTCGCACACCGGGTTGGCGGTCTCGGGCGTGCCGGCGGTGAGCATCAGCGCCACCTTGTCCTTCAGGATCAGGTCGTTGGCCACCTCGCCGGCGCGGTTCGGGTTGCTCTGGCTGTCCTTCAGGATGATCTGCACGCCATACTTCTTGCCGCCGATCGCCAGGCCGTCCTTGAAGGCCGCCTTCATCTGGTCGATGACCCATTTGTCGGCTTCGCCGAAGGGCGCCAGCGGGCCGGTCTGCGGCGAGACGTAGCCGATCTTGAGGGTGTCTGCGGCCAGCGCCAGTTTCGATGCGCTCAGCGCGGCGGCAGCGCTCACGCCTTGCACGAAGGTTCTGCGGTTCAGGGTCATCATGGTCTCCTTGTTGGTTTGGCAAGTGTCAGCGGCGCGGCGCTTCGCCATCGAACGCGCGCTGCAGCAGCGCGCGCAGCGAGGCGCGTTCGAGTGGCCGCGGATTGGGGTAGGGTGTCTCGGCCGCAAGCTCGGCGGCTCGGTCCAGGCCGTCGGCCGGCATGCCGATGGCGCGCAGCGACGTGGGAGCGCCATGCCGCGACGCAAGATCGAACACGCCTTGGGCTGCATCCTCGCAGCCATGGGCGCCTGCGCCGAGCGCGCCTTGCAACGCACGGGCGATGCGCGCCATCGCCTGCGGCGCCTGTGCGGCGTTGTAGGCCAGCGCGTGCGGCAGGATGACGGTGTGCACGTCGGCATGGGCCAGGTTGAAGCTGCCGCCGAGCGTATGGCACAACTTGTGGTGTAGCCCCATGGCAACCGCGCCGAGGACCGTGCCGCACAACCAGGCGCCGTAGAGCGCATCGCTGCGCGCGTCGAGGTCCTTCGGGTCGACGACCAGCCGGGGCAACGCGGCGGCGCTGGCACGGATGCCCTCTTCAGCCATCAGCGCCGTGATCGGGTTGCCGTCGTGTGCGTACAGGCCTTCGGCGGCGTGGGCGATGGCATTCATCGCACTGGTCACGGTCATGGCCAGCGGCAGACTCAAGCTCAGTTCGGGGTCATAGATCACCGTCGTCGGCAGCACGCGCGCATCGCGGCCGGTCTTCTTGACGCCGCTTTCGGTGAGACCCCAGATGGGGGTCATCTCACTGCCGGCATAGGTGGTCGGGATGGCCAGGATCGGCAGGCCCGATTCGAGTGCGATGGCCTTGCCCAGGCCGGTGGTCGAGCCACCGCCGAGGGCCACCGCGCAGTCGGCGCCGAGCTGCTGGGCCACCGCACGCGCCTCGCGTGCGGTCTCGATGGGCACATGCATCACGGCCTTGGCAAACACGCCCGCGGACCGTGGGCCCAGCATCTCGGCGACGCGCCGTGCGCTGTCGGCCTGCTCGGGCGTGGACAGCACCAACGCACGCGTTGCGCCGAGCAGCTCGATCTCGCGGCCGAGCTGCATCAGCGCGCCGGCGCCGAAGACGACGCGCGGCAGCCGGGCCTGGAAGACGAAGTCTTTCATCGGCAAGCCGGTTGCATCGTCATCGAACCAGGCGCTGCGTGATCTCGGCCACGTGCTTGCCCTGGAATCGTGCGCCGTCCAGCTCGTTGGCGCTGGGCTGGCGCGAGCCGTCACCGCCTGCGATCGTGGAGGCGCCGTAGGGACTGCCGCCGGTGATTTCGTCGATGCGCATCTGCCCCTGGAACGAATAGGGCAGGCCGACCAGGATCATGCCTTGATGCAGCAGTACGGTGTGCGTGGACAGAATCGTGCTTTCCTGGCCGCCATGCTGGGTGGCGGTGGAGGTGAACACCGAGCCCACCTTGCCGATCAGTTTGCCCTGCGCCCACAGGCCGCCGGTCTGGTCGAGAAAGTTCTTCATCTGCGCGGCCATGTTGCCGAAGCGCGTGGGCGTGCCGACGATGATGGCGTCGTAGTCGGGCAGCTCGGCCACCGTGGCGATCGGCTCCGCCTGGGCGGTCTTGAAGTGCGAGGCCTTGGCGACTTCGTCGCTCACCAGTTCGGGCACGCGCTTGACGTCCACCGTGGCGCCGGCCGAGCGTGCGCCTTCGGCCATGGCCTGGGCCATGGTTTCGATGTGACCATAGCTGCTGTAGTAGAGAACGAGGATCTTGGCCATGCGGGGCTCCCGTGGGGTTGAGGGGTTCAGCGCGGATACCAGGGCGGGATCTGCGCGTCGATGTTGACCCAGACGCTCTTCACCTGGCTGTATTCACGCATCGCGTCGAAGCCCATCTCGCGGCCGTAGCCGCTGGCGCCCACGCCACCGAAGGGCGAGCCCGGGTTGACGCGCTTGTAGCTGTTGATCCACACCATGCCGGCGCGCAGGTCGCGGGCGAACTTGTGTGCGCGCTGAAGGTTCGCCGTCCACAGCCCGCTGCCCAGACCGTAGTCGGTGCCGTTGGCGATGGCCAGCGCCTCGGCATCGTCTTTGAACGTGAGCACGGTGACGAAGGGGCCAAAGACCTCTTCCTGCGCCACCCGGTCGGTGTAGGCACGGGCGCGCACGATCGTCGGCTCCACGTAGCAGCCGCGAGACAGCTCGGCGGCACCCGGCGGCTTGCCGCCGGCCAGCACCTCGCCGCCTTGCTCGCGCGCCACGTCCACATAGGCGAGCACGCGGTCGCGGTGCAGCGCACTGGTCAGCGGTCCCATCTCCGTGGTCGCATCGAGCGGGTTGCCCAGGCGGATCGACTTCGCCAGCGGCAGGAACTTCTCCAAGAAAGCATCGGCTATCTTCTCGTGCAGCATCAGCCGGCTGCCGGCGATGCAGGCCTGACCCTGGTTGTGAAAGATGGCCCAGGCGCTGCCGTTCACCGCGGCCAGCAGATTCGCGTCCTCGAAGACGATGTTCGGGCCCTTGCCGCCGAGTTCGAGCTGCACCTTCTTCAGGTTGCCGGCGCTGGCCTGCACGATGCGCTTGCCCGTGGCGGTGCTGCCGGTGAAAGCCACCTTGGCGATGCCCGCATGTTCGGCGATGTATTGACCGGCCACGCTGCCCAGCCCCGGCAGCATGTTGACCACGCCGGTCGGCATGCCGGCCTCGGCCATCAACTCGGCGATCTTCAATGAGCTCAGCGGCGTGATCTCGGCCGGCTTCATGACGATGGTGTTGCCAGCGGCCAGCGCCGGCGCCATCTTCCAGCTGGTGAACATCATCGGGAAGTTCCACGGCACCACCTGGCCGACCACGCCCACAGGCTCGCGCAGCGTGTAGTTCAGGAAACCTGCTTCGACTGGAATGGTCTCGCCCTGGAACTTGTCGGCCATGCCGCCGAAGTAGCGGTAGCAGGCTGCGGTGCGCGGCACGTCGAGCGCGCGGCTGTCCTTGATCGGGTGGCCGGTGTCCAGGCTTTCCAGCCGCGCCAGCTCTTCGGTGTTGGCCTCGATCAGGTCGGCCAGCCTGAGCAGGATGCGGCCGCGGTCTGCTGCGGCCATGCGGCTCCACGCAGGAAACGCACGCTGCGCCGCAGCCACGGCCAAGTCCACGTCGGCGGTGCCGGCCATGGCCACGTCGGCGATCGGCGAATTGTCGTGCGGGTTCAGCGTGGCCAGCGTCTCGCCGCTCTGCGCAGCGACGAACTGGCCGTCGATGAACAGCTGGTGGCGGATGGGCGTGCGCAGGCCCGCCGCGGCCGCGATGTCCGCGAGGTTCATTTGTGGACTCCTTCGCGTCAGAACTGGACCGGCACTGCGGGGGCGTCGCCCTTCTGGATCTCGTACACCAGGTTGGGCGAGCCGTTCTCCCACACCAGCAGCATGCTGCGCTTGGGGCTGTAGCCCTGGTGGCGGCAATAGGCGGGCATTGCGGCCATGTCGCCGGCTTTCATGATCACGCGCGCCAGCGGCTTGCCAGTGGTCTTGTCGGCGCAGTCCCAGTGGATCTCGTCGGTCATCTGGAAGAACCATTCCACGCGGTCGTTTGCATGGATGATCGGCAGGATGTGCTCCTCGGTGGTCGGGCACATGAAGCTGTACTTCACCACGCTGGTGAAGCTCGGGTTCCAGGTTACCTGGCTACGCGACAGGAAGGCAAACAGGTTGAAGGCATGCACCTCGTTCTCGAATCCGGGTTCGGGGTGCAGCTCGGGCTGGTCCTGCGCCACGTCGGCGAAGGCGCGATTGACGGGGGTGCCGCGCGCATCGGTGCGCAGCGCCAGGTCGTCCTTCAGCCCGACGCAGCGTGTGGCCAGTTCGCGCGCCCGCGTGATCTTCGCGGTGTTGTGGCCATTCTTGCGGCCATACGCTGAGCCGGTTTCCTGCGGCGCGCTGAAGGGATCGAAGCTCTCGTTCGTCCAATCGCCGAGCATCGCGGCAAAGGTGGCGGCGATCTGCGCGGTCGGGAAATTCTCCAGCAGGTCCACGCCCGCGGCCTTCATCGTCGCGTTGTAGGTACCGGCGTACATGTCGACCGTGGTGTAGTGGTTGGTGGTGCCGAAGACGTGGTCGAAATTGACGCCACCGTAGAAGAAGCCCCAGGCCACGTCGCGCATCAGCGCGCGCAGGAAGTTGCCGATGTCCATGGTGTGGCTCAGCGGCCGGCCGTCGCGCGTGCTCCAGGTGATGTGGGCGAAATACTCGTCGCGGCGGAACTTGAAGCTGCCGAGGCTGAAGTCGCGGTAGCCCATCGTGGCATCGGGCTGGCTGGCAATGACCTTGGCAATGTCTGCGGGTGCGTTCACGGGTTTGTCTCCGGTTCGGTGTTCAGGTGGACTGGCCGCACTGCGTGAGTGCGCTCACGCTGTTTGGCATATGTCGGCCCAGCGTTCGACGCTCAGGTCTCCCTTGCAGGTCTGCAGCACCAGCACCGCCGGCTTCACAGCGCGGAACTGATAGGCGCTGTTCTTCGGCAGCAGCGCCTGGTGGCCGCGCTTGACCTTCAGCCAGCCCATCTTCTGGCCCTTGGGCTCACCCTTGACCAACACCGCGCCGTTGTGCTCGGCATCGGGCACGGCCTGCTCCGCACCCAGCTTGACCAGGTGGATCTCGACCTCGGCGTCCATGCACAGCGCGAACTCGTCGTGCGCGCAGGTGAACCAGGGCGAGTCGCCTTCGGCGCGCAGCGTCTCCAGCACGTAGATCTGGTTTTGGCCGAAGACCACCTTCTCGTAAGGCTTGGCCATGCTGGCGATCTCGAAGCAGTTGGAAAACGCGTAGTGCTTGACGTTGTCGTCGATGATCTGCACGCCGCCTTTTTCGTAGGCGGCTAGCGATCCGAAGCGGGTCTGGTAGGCGGGGCTGGCCATGTGTGTCTCCATCGGTGACTGTGGATTCATCCTATCCGCAGTGTAGGAAGCGACCGGCGATTTCTCTAGCCCTCGGCGGGCCACTGCATTGTTCGAGAACGGCGAACAATCGTCAGGGATAACCCGCAGCGGCGCGGTTGCGACTAGTCGGCCAACGCTTCGCTCAGCAACCCGCGGTCGATCAGTGCACGGTCCCACGGTGGCATGTCGGAGAAACTGGCATACAGCATCTCGAGAAACAGCTTGAGCTTGAGCGCACCGCGCACGCTGCTTGGGTAGAACACCGACAACCAGAAGCCGCCGAGCGGGTAATCGGGCAGCACCAGCGTCAACTCGCCGGCCAGTACCGAATCGCTGGCCACCAGCGTGGGCAGGCAGACGATGCCGGCATTTTCCAGCGCGTACTCGCGCAGCAGGTGCACGCTGTTGGTCAGCAGCACCGGCTTCAGCTCAAGTGCCACCGGTGCAGGCGTGCCGTGGAATACCAGCCGCTCGCGCGTCGGGTAGCCGGAGTACCAGCCGATGCGGTGGCCGAGAAGGTCGGCGGGCTGGCGCGGCGTGCCGCAGCGGTCGAGGTAGGTAGGAGAGGCACAGAACACGCGCCGCACCGGGAACAGCTTGCGCGAGATCAGCTCCTCCGAATGCGGCGGGAAAATCTGCAGCGCGCAGTCGAAGCCTTCGCGCACCGGGTCGATGACGGCGTCGCTGACGATCAGGTCGAGCACGATCTGCGGGTAACGTGCCTGGAACTCCTGCAGCAGCCGCGCCAGGTGGCCGAGCACGAAGCCGGGCAGCGCATGCACGCGCAAGCGTCCCGCCGGTGAGGCGCTGACTTCGCGCATCTGGTCCACCACCTCGTTGGTGCGGCCCACGAGGTCGCTGCAGTCGCGTAGGAAGGCCTGGCCCAGTTCGCTAAGGCGCACGCTGCGCGTGTTGCGGTGGAACAGCGGCGCGCCGACGAATTCCTCCAACTGCTGGATGCGCGCGGTGACCACCGAGCGCGACACGCGCAGCTGCCGCGCCGCCTGCGCGAAGCTCTGCGATTCGGCCACGCGCACGAAGGCGTCGATGGCGAGGAAGCGGTCCATGGGCGGCGAGTGTAGAGCCCAGCCGTCCACGCTCGCACCAGGCGATGCATACGCGCGATCCGTGACTTTGCGCTTGAGCCGACCTTCTTGTTGATGACCTGCGACACGCAGGACGCAACGCCCCGTCTGCCCATGAGGTTGAGGAGGGCACGGCAAGGTTGGGGTTACGAGAGGCCAATGTCGCGCGCGGCGCAGTGCGAGACTGCAAGGAGCAGTTCTCAAGGTGAGCGACGCGTGTTTGTAGGACGCGCAGGGCACCTTGCTCGCGCTGCACTGCAGCGCGTTGCCGCCGTCCGCCGACCGGCGGTCACGGTGCGGACGCGGACCCCGCCAGCCACTGCCCGGCAAGAGTGACCGCCGCATCGGCGTCGGCCGCGGTGCCGTCAGCGCCGACCGTTTGCCACAGCGCCGGCTCGATGGTGAACGGGTGGCCGCCGACCATAACGCGCAGCCGGGCGCAGCGCGGATCGGCGCGGACCACCTCGATCAGGTCCTGCACTGCATGCAGGTGATCGCCCATCGTCGCCGAGACGGCCAGTACGTCGGCCGCACGT
>DASQFA010000294.1:0-4622 GCA_035633375.1 Rubrivivax sp. | reverse complement strand
GTCGCGCCTTCTGGCCGGCGCCAGGCCCGCGGATCTGCCCGTTGAGCAGCCGACGCGCTTTGAGCTGGTCGTCAACCTGAAGACGGCCAAGGCGCTGGGATTGACGATGCCGCCGTCGCTGCTGCTGCGCGCGGATGAGGTGATTCAGTGAAGCGGCGCGGATTCACCTGGTTGGCAGGAGTCGCCGTCATCGAGCCGTTGACGCTGCGCGCCCAACCGCTGCCGAAGTTGCGTCGGGTGGGCAGCCTGTCGATCGCCTCGCAGGCCGCCACCGCGCCCTTCTACGACGCCTTCAAGGACGGCATGCGCGAACTCGGCTGGGTGGAGGGGCAGAACGTTTCGTATCGGTTCCTCTTTGCCGACGGCCAGGTCGAACGCCTGGACGCTCTGGCCGGTGAATTGCTCGCACAGGGTGCGGAGGTCATCGTGGTCGGCCCGCCGCAAGCAGCGCGCGCGCTGCAGAAGGCCACCACCACGGTGCCGATCGTGATGGCCAATGTGTCGAACGCGGTAGGCAACCGTTTCATCGCCAGCCTGGCGCGGCCCGGCGGCAACATCACCGGCATCACTGCGCAGAACGAAGTCGTGCTGGGCAAGCTGATCGAGCTGTTGCACGTGGCCGTGCCGGCGGCGCAGCGCATCGCGGTGATGGTGAACGAAAGCAACCCGTCGCATCGCGCGTTCTGGCAGGCCGCCCAGAGTGCTTGCGTCTCGCTCGATCCGGTGCCACTGCGGGTGGTGGCCAGCGCGCCGGATCAACTCGAAGCGGCCGTCGCGACGGCACTGCGCGAGCGCGCACAGGCCATCGTGGTGGTTGCCGACGCGATGTACCTGACCGAGCGCGTGCGCCTGGCGGCGTTCGTTCGTGCGGCCAGGCTGCCGGCGGCCTATGGCCTTCGCGAGCATGTCGTCGAACACGGTCTTCTCAGCTACGCCGCCGACATCGCGCGCAACTATCGCGACGCGGCGACGTACGTCGACAAGATACTGAAGGGCGCACAACCCGCCAATTTGCCAATGGCGCAGCCGACACGCTACGAACTGGTCGTCAACCTGAAGACGGCCAAGGCGTTGGGCATCACGATGCCGCGATCGCTTCTGCTGCGTGCCGATGAGGTGATTCAATGATGCAACGCCGCACGGTGATCGGCGCGGCCGGGCTTTGTGCCACATGGGGCCGCGCCGTGGCGCAGCCGGCGCGCAAGGTGCATCGCATCGGTGTGATCGGCAGCCAGTTCAAGGCGGCCGACATTGCCGGGCCGCAGACCCAGTCGCCGGCAGTCAACGCGCTCCTTTCGGGCCTGCGCGAGCTGGGCTACGTCTACGGCGAGAGTTTCGTTACCGTGCCCCGGTCGAGCGAGGGCAAGCCCGAACGCTTCCCTGCGCTGGCCGCTGAGCTGGTGGCCGCGCAGGTGGACGTGATCGTCGCCCCCGGGCCGGCACTGCCGGCGCTGAAGCAGGCCACGGCAACGATCCCCATCGTCATGACGGGCTCCGGCGATCCGGTGGCCCAGGGCTTCGTGCAGAGCCTGGCGCGTCCGGGCGGCAACATCACCGGGTTGAGCCTGCAGTCGCTGGACACGGTGGGCAAGCGGCTTGAGCTGCTGGGCGAGCTGGTCCGGCCCACAGGCCCGATCGCCGTGCTGTGGGACCGCTACAACCTGCTGCTGTGGCAGGAGGCGCAGGCTGCGGCCCGGGCCCGCGGGTGGACGCTGCTGTCGCTGGAGCTGCGCGATGCGGGCGAGCTGGAGTCGGCCTTCGCGAAAGCGCGCGATGCCCGCGCCAGCGCGCTGCTGGTGCTGAACAGCGCTCTGCTCGACCGGCAGGCCGCGCACATCGCCACGCTGGCCGCGGCGCAGCGGCTGCCGGCCATCTATGGTTTGCGGATGTACGTGGAAAGCGGCGGACTGATGGCCTATGGCCCGGACCTGGACGACAACTGGCGCCGCGCCGCGGCCTTCGTCGACAAGATTCTGAAAGGCGCCAAGCCGGGCGAGCTGCCGGTGGAACAGCCGACGAAGTTCAAGCTGGTGATCAACCTGAAGGCCGCCAAGGCACTGGGGCTGAGCTTGCCGCAGTCCTTGCTGCTGCGCGCCGACGAGGTGGTTCGATGAAGCGGCGTCCGGTTCTGCTCGTTGGCGCCTTCCCGCTCGTGATGGCGCAGGCCTTCGGCCAGGCCGCCGCAGTGCCCCGGCGCATCGGCATGCTCGGCATCGGCAGCGTCGCAGGCGGCGGCGGCACGAACGCGCAGGACCTGCTCGACGGCCTGCGTGGCCATGGCTTGGTCGAAGGCCGCGACTTCGTGCTCGACGAGCGTTGGGCCGGCGGCCGCGTCGAGGGGCTGGCCGCACTGGCGGCGCAGCTGGTGGCGTTGAAGCCGGCGCTGCTGGTCACCTTGGGCCCGCAGGCCACGCAGGCCGCGCTCAACGCCGATGCCAAGCTGCCGGTGGTGGCCATCCTCGGCGATGTCGTCGACCTGGGCTTCGCGGCTCAGCTCGCGCGTCCGGGCGGCAGGCTCACCGGGGTCAGCTTTCTGGGCACGCCGTTGAATGCCAAGCGACTGGAACTGCTGGCCGAACTGTTGCCCAAGGGCAGCGCGGTACTCAACCTGGCCGACCCGGCCTCGCGCAGCGAAATACTGGTTGACGCCATCGCCGCCACCGCGCACGCGCGCGGGCTGGTGTCGCACACCGTGCACGCGGGCACGGCGGCGGAGATCGAAAAGGCATTCGCCGAAGCGCGCCGGCTGCGCGTGGCCGGTGTCAACGTGCTCGGCTCGCCGTTCCTGCACGGCAACCGCGCGCAGATCATCGACCTCGCGGCCAAAGCGCGGCTGCCGGCGGTGTATCAATGGCCGCAGACCGCCCGCGAGGGCGGGCTGCTGGCCTATGGGCCGAACGTCGCCGCGATGCGCCTGCAGTTGGCCGGCCTGGTGGCGCGCGTGCTGGGCGGCGCCAAGGCGGGCGACCTGCCGATCGAGCAGCCGACCAAGTTCGAGCTGGTCATCAACCTGAAGACCGCCCAAGCGCTGTGTCTGACAATCCCGCAATCCTTGCTGCTGCGCGTGGACGAGGTGGTCCGATGATCGACCGCAAGACCTTCATCGCCGGTTCGGCCGCCGGGCTGCTGCTCGCGCCACGCCTGCAAGCGCAGCCGGCCGGCAAGCCGGCCAGGATCGGCCTGTTGACTTCAACGACTGAAGCCGTGCCGCTGGACCTGGCGCGACTGGACATCCTGCGTGCTGCACTTCGCGAGCTGGGCTGGGTGGATGGCAAGAACCTGGTCATCGAAAGCCGCCAAGCGGGCATCAACCCGCAGCGCCATCGCGAACTGGCGGCCGAACTGCGTGCGCTGCCGGTGGTGCTGATCATTGCCAATGGCACGACCAGCATTCGCGCGGCGCGTGATGGCGCCCCGGGCTTGCCGATCGTCATGGTGAATGCCGGCGACCCGGTCGGCGCCGGCTTCGTGGCCAGCCTGGCACGGCCGGGCGGCGACCTCACCGGCACCTCGGCCGCCGGCGAAGAAATTCTTGCCAAGCAGTTGGAACTGCTGTCGGCCGCGGCGCCTCAGATCAAGCGCGTCGGCGTGCTGATGAACAGCGCCAACCCGGCCAACGGCTTCTTCTTCGACGCCTTGACCGCACGCGCGAAGAGCCTGGGCCTGCAACTCGAACGCATCGACGTCACGTCGGGCGACGAACTGGACGGCGCCATCGCGCGCGCGAAGGGGGCGCACTGCTGGTGCTGGGCGATCCGCTCTTCGGCCGCTACCGCGAGCGCATCGTCGCGCTGGCATTGCGCGAGAAGCTGCCGTCGGTGTACGGCAACCGCCTATTCGTGGCGGCGGGTGGGCTGATGTCGTACTTGTCGGACGACGCTTGGCATTGGCGCAGTGCCGCAAGCTTCGTCGACAAGATTCTCAGAGGCGCCAAGCCCGCCGAGTTGCCGGTGCAGCAACCGACCCAATTCGAACTGGTCATCAACCTGAAGACGGCCGGGGCGCTGGGGTTGACGATTCCGAAGTCCTTGCTGCAGCGCGCCGACGAGGTGATCCGATGATCGCTGCCGGCAATTCCTGCCGTGCGCTAAAGGCGGCTTCGTTCAGCCGGGTGACTGAACCGTGGCGCATGGCGATGCAGGTGGCAGGCTACCTGCTCGCTGCGGCAGGCTTGCTCGGACTCGTCGTCTTGCCGCCGAGTGCCGTGGCCCAAGCCCGAGCCGGCGTTCCCCGGATTGGCATTCTCTTTTTCGGTGCGGCCCGGTCGGTGCCGGCCCGGACACCGAAAAGTGGTACCTGCAAGGGTTGCGTGAGCTCGGCTATGTGGAAGGGCAGAACATTCACATCGAACGACGGCTTCTGCCGCAGCGCCCCTGTGCGGCCGGCCGATGCACGCGCAGCCCACGCCGCGCTGCTGTACGGCGTAAATCCGCACGCGCGCTCGGCCTGACGCTGCTCTGCGAAGCCTGCGGCTGCGCGCGGACGAGGTGATCGAGTGAACGCGGGCCGCAGCGGACTTCGCCCGACCGGCTGGTAAGATTGCGCGCTTACTATCGGAGCCGCCGTGCCCACCACCGTCCTATCGAGCAAGGGTCAGATCATCATCCCCAAGGCGCTGCGGA
>DASQFA010000293.1:0-13659 GCA_035633375.1 Rubrivivax sp. | reverse complement strand
GTTGGGGCCGATCAGGCCGCAGATATCACCGCGCTTGACATCGAAACCCACGCTGTCGAGGGCCACGATGCCGCCGAATCGCACCGTCACGCCACGCACGCTGAGCAAGGGTTCCGCGCTGTTCGACATGGGCGTCGCATCTCTTCTTCGATGAGGGGGAGCCCGCGTCAAGGCAGGAGCGTGCGGGTTATAGGCTGCAATCGGGCCTTCTGGCAAGCACAGCTTGCACTGTCCCTGTCGCGACAGCGGTTGCTGCGCGTGAGCTGCGTGCAACGGCCCGCGCGAGACGGCGGTCCGCTGTGAAGCCGTGCGAAACGGGTTACAATGTGACTACAGACATACACAGGACCGTTTTTTCAAGGTCTTCTCCGCTTCACCGCCCAAGCTGCTACAGCGACGGCCGGCCCGGTTTGAAATCTCCCTGTTTGATGTTTCTTGAGTGTCTCTGTCCGCGCCTTCACGGTTGAAAGCGCGGTGCCTCCAACTTTTTTCCACTTAAGGAATTTCATCCATGGATACCCCCACCCAGACTGGCATCGTCAAATGGTTCGACGACGGCAAGGGCTTCGGCTTCATCACGCCGGAATCCGGCGGCAAGGACCTGTTCGCTCATTTCAGCGAAATCAAGACCGGCAGCGGCTTCAAGTCGCTGCAGGAAAACCAGCGCGTCGAGTTTGAAGTCAAGCAAGGCGCCAAGGGCCCGCAAGCAGCCAACATCCGCGCGCTGTAAAGCCCGCTGATGCAGACGGCACCGCAGCAATGCGGTGCCGTTTTTCGTTTGTGATCATGATCGACAGGCCGTCGAAAATCGAGGCCATGGAATGGGCTGGGCCCGAAGGCCCGCCATGCGCCGCAAGCACACCGTCAAACGCCTGTGATCGACGCAAACGCGTATGGCGCGCCGCGCCGCGCGCCCTAAGGGCGCACGCTGTCGATGACCAGCTCGACGCCTGCGGTGCGGCCGTTCAGCGGTGCGGACAGGCCTTCGAGATCGCCGCTTTGCGGCGTGGCATTGCCGCTCTTCGATACGCGCGCGCCGACCACCACGTTGGCAAAGCTCGACAGCTTGAACTGGGGCGACATGGCCATGCCGTCGTCGAGTGTGAAGCTCAGCGGCAGGTCGCCGGCTGTGCGCCGCAGGATCGCCAGCGGCATGCGCGGGCCTTCAGCGGCGCGCGCGAAGACGAACAGGGTGTCGCCCGGCGCCACCTTCGCGGCCAGAGCCGGCGACAGGCTGACGCGCCCGCTGATCGATGCCGCACCCTGGGCCGGAGCCACGGCACTGGCCGCCACGGCTGCTGCCGCAGGCGCCGCTGGCGCGGCAGCCAGGGCCGCGCCGCCGCCGGCTGCGGCGCGGGCTTCGGCCAGGCCGCGCTCCAGGCCCTGTGCGAACTCGCTGTCCGGCGGCGCCGCGGCACGCGCCAAGCCCCAGTATTTGAGCGCACCCTCGAAATCCTTGCGCTCGAAGGCGGCGCTGCCGGCCAGGGCCAGCGCCTTCAGGTTGGACGGGTTGTTCTTCAACGCCAGGTCGACCAGGCGCAGCGGTTCACCTTCGAGGTTGCGGCCCTGCTGCATGGCCACGACGTCGGCCTGGTCGGCCAGGATCTGCGCGTCGTTGGGTGTCAGATGCAGCGCACGCGAGAACGCACGCTGCGCCTCGGGGAAGCGCTGCATCGCGGCGTAGCTGCGCCCGAGCATGACCCAGCCTTCCACGTCGGCCACCTGGCCGGGCGGCTGCTTGTCCATGCGCTCGGCCAGGCGGGCCACGAGCTGCTCCATGTCCTGCTGCGTCGGTTCGCCCGGCGCGGCGACGGCCTCGGGCGACAGCGCCTGAGGACTGCCCAGCGCGCCGTACAGCGCCAGTGCCAGCACCGGCACGGCCAGCAGCAGCAACACCAGCGTCGCGCGCGGCGAGCCGGCCGACGCCGGTGCCGTGGCCACGCTTTCCTCTTCGAGCGCGCGGCGCTCGATCTCGGCGCGCGCCAGCTGATGCTGGGCGCGGTCCAGGCTGCCGGCGGCGAGGTCCTGGTCGAGCTGGCGCAGCTGCGTCTTCAGCACCTGCAGGTTCGACTGGCTGGCACTGTGCGCAGTGCGCTCGCGCGGCTTGCGCAGCAGCGTGCCTGCCACCATCCACATTGCCAGCAGCAGCAGTGCCGCCGCCACGGCCCAGAAAAAGCTCATGTGCGGGTGTTTTCTTCGGCCAGCAGGCGGCGCACGCGTTCGGCCTCGTCGGCCCGCAACGGCGCGGCGGCGCTCGTGCGGCGCCTGCGGATGTTCAGCACCAGGGCCACCAGCGCCGCGCCCAGCAGGATGAATGGGCCGCCCCAGAGCAGCCAGGTGCTGCTCTTCACGGGCGGGCGATAGAGCACGAAGTCGCCGTAGCGCTGCACCATGAAGTCGAGGATCTGCTGCTCGCTGCGGCCTTGATTCAGCTGCAAGCGGATCTGCTTGCGCAGGTCCACCGCAAGGTCGGCGTGCGAGGCAGCGATGGTCTCGTTCTGGCACACCAGGCAGCGCAGTTCTTCGGCGATGCGCATGACGCGGGCTTCGAGCACCGGATCCTCGGCCATCGGCCGCGCTTCCTGGGCCGACGCGGCTGCGCAGCACAGTGCCAGCCACGCAGGCAAGAGAAGCCGCCAGTACCAGGCGGACACCGCGCGGCCGGCTTGGCCGGGCCGCCGGTGTCGCCTGCCGGACGGGGCGCGGCCGCAGGCCGCCACGGGGGTGGTCAGCTCAAGCATTGAGTTTCCGCACCAGCGGCAGGATGGTGTCGCGCAGCACCTCGTGCGTGACCGGGCCGATGTGCTTGAGGCGAATGATGCCGGTCTTGTCGATGACGAAGGTCTCGGGCACGCCATAGACGCCGTAGTCGATGCCCACCAGGCCTTCGACGTCGGCCAGCGAGGCCACGTAGGGGTT
The DNA here is from genome assembly GCA_035633375.1 of Rubrivivax sp. Classification (GTDB taxonomy): domain Bacteria; phylum Pseudomonadota; class Gammaproteobacteria; order Burkholderiales; family Burkholderiaceae_C; genus Rubrivivax. The sequence goes on along the minus strand of DASQFA010000293.1, from coordinate 10,740 downwards.
GCCGTGGCGCGCCAGCCAGGCCAGCGCATCGTCACGCTTGTCCTTGTAGTTCAGCCCGTAGATCGGCACCGAGCCGCTGCCCGCGAGATCGACCAGCAGCGGATGCTCCTGGCGGCACGCCACGCACCACGAGGCCCACACGTTGAGCAGCCAGACCTTGCCCTGCAGGTCCTGCAGCGTCATCTGCTGATCGGGCGCATCCAGCCGCGCCAGCTTGAAGGACGGCGCAGGCTTGTCGATCAGCGGCGAGGGCACCTCGCGCGGCTTGAGGTTCAGCCCCACGGCCAGGAAGCCGACCATGACCACGAAGACGAGCAGCGGCAGCAGGTAGCGCTTCACGGCGCCTCCGCTGTCTTGGCCAGCACCGGCGCGGCCTCGGCCTGGGGCGCGCTGGGCGTGGGCGCCGAGGCACGGCGCGGCACCCGGTAGCGGCGGTCGAGCACGGCGAGCAAGCCGCCCAGCGCCATGAGCATGCAGCCGCCCCAGATCCAGCCGACCAGCGGCTTGTAGTAGACGCGCACGCTCCACGCGGTGGCGCTGAGCGGCTCGCCAAGCGAGACGTAGAGGTCGCGCGTGACGCCGCGGTCGATGGCAGTTTCGGTCATCGGCATGCCCGTGACGGTGTAGTTGCGCCGCTCCGGGTGCAGCGTGGCCAGCGTGCGCTCGCCCTTCGACAGCACCAGCGTGCCGCGCGCGGCGCTGAAGTTGGGGCCGCTGCGCTGGCTCACGCCATCGAAACGCACCACCATGCCGGCGATCTGCGTGCTCTCGCCCGGCTCCATGCGCAGGTCCTTCTCGACCTGGAAGCCGCTGACGACGGTGACCCCGACGATGAACACCGACACGCCGAAGTGCGCCAGCAGCATGCCGTAGTAGCTGCCCGGCTGCGCCGCGAAGCGCGCCCCCAGTCGTGGCGCCGGGTGCTCGCGCAGGCGCAGCACCAGGTTCAGCACCGCGGTGCTGGCCACCCAGACGCCGAGCAGCAGGCCAAAGCCGATCATCGGCGTCCAGTGGCCCAGCACGAAGGGCGCGACCACGGCGCTGACCAGGCTCACGCCGCCGGCCCAGCGCAGGCGCCGCGCCAGGTCGCCGACCTGGGCCGAGCGCCATCGCGCCAGCGGGCCGATGCCCATCAGGAAAAGCGCCGGCGCCATCAATGGCACGAACACCGCGTCGAAATAGGGCGGGCCGACCGAGATCTTGCCCAGGCCCAGCGCATCCAGCACCAGCGGGTAGATCGTGCCCAGCAACACCGCTGCGGCGGCCACCACCAGCAGCACGTTATTGGCCAGCAGCATCGATTCACGCGACACCAGGTCGAAGCTGCCGCCGGTGCCGACCCTCGGCGCGCGCCAGGCAAACAGCAGCAGCGAGCCGCCGACCACCAGCGCCAGGAAGCCGAGGATGAAGATGCCGCGTTCCGGATCGGTGGCGAAGGCGTGCACCGAGCTGAGCACGCCCGAGCGCACGATGAAGGTGCCCAGCAGCGACAGCGAGAAGGCCAGGATGGCGAGCAGCGCGGTCCACATCTTGAAGCCGCCGCGCTTTTCGGTCACGGCCAGCGAGTGCATCAGCGCCGTGCCCACCAGCCAGGGCATGAAGGAGGCGTTTTCCACCGGGTCCCAGAACCACCAGCCGCCCCAGCCGAGCTCGTAATAGGCCCAGAAGCTGCCCAGCGCGATGCCCAGCGTGAGGAAACACCAGGCCACGGTGGTCCAGGGCCGCGACCAGCGCGCCCAGGCGGCGTCGAGGCGGCCCGACAACAGCGCAGCGACGGCGAAGGCAAAGGCCACGACGAAGCCGACATAGCCCATGTAGAGCATCGGCGGGTGGATGATCATGCCCGGGTCCTGCAGCAGCGGGTTCAGGTCGCGGCCGTCGGGCGGGGCGGGCAGCATGCGTTCGAAGGGGTTGGAGGTGAGCAGCGTGAAGAGGATGAAGCCGCAGCTGATCAACCCCATCACGCCCAGCACGCGTGCCAGCGTGCGCTCGTCCAGCTGCTTCGAGAACATCGAAACCGCCAGCGTCCAGCCCGACAGGATCAGCGACCACAGCAGGATCGAGCCTTCATGGTTGCCCCACACCGCGGTGAACTTGTAGGCCAGCGGCAGCAGCGTGTTGGAGTGGTTTGCTGCCAGCGCCACCGAGAAGTCGTCGGTGATGAAGGCCCAGGTCAGGCACCCATAGGCGATGGCGGTGAACAGGAACTGGCCGCGCGCCGAGGGCCGCGCCAGCGCGATCCAGGTGCTGTTGCCGTTGGCCGCGCCCAGCAGCGGCAGCACGCTCTGGCTCAAGGCCATGGTCAGCGCCAGGATGAGCGCGAAATGGCCGATCTCGGGGATCATGGTTTCGCTCCAGGCTTAAGGGCTGTGGGCATCTGGCCATGGCGCGCCTTTTCCAGCGCCTCGGCGGCTTCGGGCGGCATGTAGTTCTCGTCGTGCTTGGCCAGCACCTGCTCGGCGCGGAACACGCCGTCGGGGCCGAGCTTGCCCTGGGCGACCACGCCCTTGCCCTCCTTGAACAGGTCGGGCAGCATGCCGGTGTACGACACCGGCACGCGCTGCGCAAGGTCGGTGACGACGAAGTTGACCGTCAGCGTCTGGCCATCGCGCTTCAGGCTGCCTTCTTCGACCAGGCCGCCGATGCGGAAATTGCGCTCGCGCGGCGCTTCGTTGGCAATGATCTGCGACGGGCTGAAGAAGAACACCAGGTTGCTCTGGAAGGCATTCAATACCAGGGCCGTGGCGATGCCCAAGGTGGCCAGTCCGGCCACGATGGCCAGGCCGCGCCGGGTTCTAGGCTTCATGATGCAAGGGCCTTTCTTTCAATTCGTCCAGATCGTCCAGCGGCAGGTCGCGCAGCGCCCTGCGCCGCAGCGCCACGGCCCAGCACTCGACCAGCAGCACCAACGCCACCATGCCGAAGGAGCCCCACACGTAAAGGGCATAGCCACCCATGTCGAGGAAGTCGCCGAGGCTGTGCCAGTTCATGGGGAAAGCTGCGCGCCATGCGCCGTTCTGGGCGCGCCATGGGTGCGCCGGACCCGGTTCGCTCGGGCAGTGTGCCGGCGTGCATGGCGATATCCGCCCGTAGGCAATCGGGGCGCGTGTCTCATGCCGGCTCCAGCGCCTGGCGCGCCCACTTGGCATTGCGCTCGCGCTCCAGAATGATGACGCGCGTGCGCGCCAGCGCCACGGCGATGCTGTACATCCAGAAGGCCAGCGCCATCACCAGCATGCCCGTCAGCATGGTCGCGGCCATGCTCGGCGCCCGCGTCAGGCTGACCGATGCGCCCTGGTGCAGGGTGTTCCACCACTTCACCGAGAAATAGATGATCGGCACGTTCACCGCGCCCACCAGCGCCAGCACCGCGGCGGCGCGGTCGGCCCGCCTTTCGTCGTCGATCGCACCGTGCAGGGACATGAATCCTATGTACAGGAAGAGCAGGATAAGTTCCGAGGTCAGGCGCGCGTCCCACACCCACCAGGTGCCCCAGGTCGGCTTGCCCCACAGGGCGCCGGTCCACAGCGCAAGGAAGGTCATCCAGGCACCGGTGGGCGCCAGCGCCACCGCCAGCATCGAGGCCAGCCGGGTGTTGAACATCAGTCCGATCGCGGCCCAGAAGGCCATCGCCAAATAGATGATCATCGACATCCAGGCGGCCGGCACGTGCACGAAGATGATGCGGTAGGCCTCGCCCTGCTGGTGGTCGGTGGGCGCCACGAACAGGCCGATGTACAGGCCGGCCACTGCCAGCAGCAGCGCCAGCGCGGCAAACCACGGCACGGCTTTCCCGGCCAGCGGGTAGAAGCGCTGCGGGGCCGCGTAGCGGGTCCAGCTCATGGCCTGGCCCCCTCGCGCACCGACGGCCACGCAGCGGCGCGCTGGCGTGAAAGCTTTGCCTTGCGCGCACCGCGGCGGGGCAACGGACGAAGTGGGATTGCGGGCGACATCAACCGCGCATTTTGCCTTGCGCTCGGGGCTGGCCCCTGGACGGCGCGGGTCTTTGCCCTGGACGGGCATGCAAATGCATCCAGCGGCGCGGCACTGCATTCATTCGACGGCGATCCTCAGCGCGGCTGCGCTGGCCAGTGGCGCCAGGAAAAGCGCCAGCACCAGCATCGCGCCAAGCAACGAATAGTGCGCGGCCACGCCCAGCCCGGCCTGGCTGGCCTCGACTGCGCCGGCACCGAAGATCAGAACTGGTGCGCACAAGGGCAGCACCAGCAGCGACAACAGCACGCCGGCGCCGCGCAGGCCCACGGTCAGCGCCGCGCCGATGGCGCCGACCAGGCTGAGCAACGGCGTGCCCAGCAGCAGCGACACGAACAGCACACCCGCGGCCTCGGCACCCAGGTCGAACTGCAGCGCCAGCAGCGGGCTGATCAGCACCAGCAGCAGCCCCGACGCCAGCCAGTGGGCGGCCGTCTTGGCCAGCACCAGCAGGGCCAGCGGCGTGGGCGACAGCAGCATCTGCTCGAGCGTGCCGTCGGCATGGTCGTCGGCGAAGAGCCGCCCCATCGACAGCATCGAGGCCAGCAACGCGGCCACCCAGACCACGCCCGGCCCCATCTGGCGCAGCAGTTCGAACTGCGGCCCCACGCCCAGCGGGAACAGGCTGACGACGATGACGAAGAACACCAGCGCGGCGCCGGTATCGGCACGCCGGCGCAGCGCGATGCGCAGATCGCGCTGGAAGATGGCGCACAGTGCCTGCCAGCTGCCGCCCGCGCCGCCCTCGGCTGCGGTTGCCGGGCGCGGCAGTGCGCTCATAGTGCCAGGCTCACTTGCGCCACGGCCTCGCCCAGCGCCACGGCCTGGTGGCTGGTCAGCACCACCAGGCCGCCGCGGCGCAGGTGGCTTTCGATCAAGGTCAGCAACCAGGCCGTGGCGGCGCTGTCCAGCGCGTTGAAGGGTTCATCCAGCACCCACAGCGCGGCCTGGCCCAGCGGCAGCCGCGCCAGCGCCGCGCGCCGACGCTGCCCCTGCGACAGGATGCGGCTGGGCACGTGTTCGCGCCCGCGCAAACCGGCGTCGGCCAATGCCTGGAGCAGGCTCGCCCGAGCGGGCGCCGCGCCGCCCAGGCGCATGCCGACCTGCAGGTTCTCGAGCGGCGACAGATCGTCCTTCAGCGCGGCGCCATGGCCGATATAGATCAGCTGGCGGTGGAACTCCTCGCGCGCCTTGTGCACGCTTTGCCCCTGCCACAACACCTGCCCCTGTGCCGGCGCGAGCAACCCGCACAGCATGCGCAGCAGGCTGGTCTTGCCGGCACCGTTGGCACCGGCCACGCGCAGCAATTGTCCCGGCAGCAGCATGGCGTTGAGGCCACGGAACAGGCTGCGTCGGCCGCGCACGCAGCCCAGGTCGCGAAGCTCCAGGCCCTGGCTCGACAGGCGCGCATCGGGCTGCTGTGCTGCGCTGCCGGATTCTTTGGGCGGCCGGGTAAGGCTCACGGGCACAAGCGAAGGGGCCACATGGCGCCGTACTGGGCCACGGGGCCGTTCAGCCGGCTCTTCCGGCGCAAGGCGCGCCGTGATCGGCGCAGTGTGAAGTCATGCTGACGCAAACCGGAAACCCTCTATCCGCGCTTTGGCAGGCCACCGCGGCTGACTTTTCCGTGGCGCGGGTCCACGGCGATGCGGTGGCCAATTGTCATCGCATCCGCCGCGCCGCCCGCAAGCCTTTGCTGCCTGAGCGCTCGAGGCCGGCGGCCCGGCGTGGTCCGCGGTCGCGCCGCGCTCCGCTTTGCGCCAGGGTCGGATCGGCCCGCGGCAGTCGGGCCCCGGCCATCGGTCTTGCCGCTTTCGTGGTCTTGCGCTCATGCATGAAAATCCAGGCTGGACAAGTCGCCGCCAGAAGGCTTGGCAGGTGGAACGTTCGGATTTCGAGGTCATCACATGAGCACTTTTTATCCTGGACGGGTGTTGCTGCTGGCGCTGTCGGTGGCGGCAACGGCCTGCACCACCTACAAGCCGCAGGATCTGCGGGCCGGCCTGAGCGAAACCGACGTGACCCAATTGATGGGCCAGCCCACCGGGCGCTACAGCGGGCCGCAAGGGCAGACACGGCTGGAGTTCGCGACCGGCCCCTACGGCCGCACCACCTGGATGGTGGACATGGACGCGGCAGGCAAATCCATCGCCTGGGCGCAGGTGCTGAACGAGGCTTCCTTCAGCAACGTGCAATTGAGTTTCCAGGGCAAGGACCAGGCCTGGCTGCGCTACACGCTCGGCCGCCCGGGCGATGTGCGCGGTGGCGGCTGGCAGGGCGGGCAGGTCTGGTCCTGGCGCTACCCGACGAACGAGTGTTTCTGGTACCAGGTGTCGATTCTCGACAGCGGCCAGCTGCGTGACGGCGGTGCCTACGGCATCGATTGGCGCTGCGACGCGGGCAGCTTCGGCAGTGGCGGGAGCTGGAGCCGCTGATGAACCGGGCCACGCTCTACGGCATCGCCCACTGCGACACGGTCAAGCGCGCCCGCACGTGGCTGGCTGAGCAGGGCGTGGCCTTCGAGTTCCACGATTTCAAGAAGGCCGGCGTGCCGCCGCAGGCACTGGACCGCTGGCTCGATGCCGCGGGCTGGGAGCGGCTGCTCAACCGTCAGGGCAGCACCTGGCGCAAGCTGGACGAAGCGCAGCGCGCGGCGGCGCACGACAGCGCCAGCGCGCGCGCGTTGATGCTCGCCGCGCCGAGCATCATTAAACGACCGGTGGTGCAGTGGCCCGACGGCGTCATCAGCGTCGGCTTCGATGCCGTCGACTGGGCCCGGCGCATCAGGCACTGAGCTCGAAGAAGGCCCGCGCGCGCACCTCGCCGTTGATGCGCAGATCGATCTCGTGCCGGCCGGGATAGTAGCGCCGCGTCGTCACGCTGCGCATCGAATGGCTCTTGCTCAAGGTGCATTCGCCGCGCGCGGGCAGTTCGACAGCCCAGCCCTTGAAGACCTTTGGCGTGACCTGGCCATTCGCCTTGACGTGATGTACCGCATAGTCGATCAGCAAGGTCTGCGCGCGCGCCGCAATCGACGCGATCTGCACCTGCAGCTTCAGGGATTGGCCCACCGCCACCCGCCGCGGCACGAGCCGCAGTTGCACCTCGCCCTGCAAGGGCCGGCCCAGGCCCCAGGCCTGCAGCACCTGCGCGTGGCCCTGCTTGATGAGCGTGCGGCAGGCGTGCTCGAGCATCGCCCGGCGCGCCGCCGGCGCGTTGCGCAGGTGTTCGTGCAGCCAGGCCACGACCAGCGCCGGGTGGTCCTTGGCGATGTCGTTCAGGTGATTCGCCACGCTGCGCCGTACATAGTCGCTCGGGTCGTCCTGCAGCGCGCGCAACAGCGGCAGCGTCGGCGTGGGGTCTTGGATCAGTCCCTTGAGCCGGGCGCCCCAAGGCAGGCGCGGGCGGCTGCCTTCGCTTACCAGCCGGCGCACATGCGCGCTCGGGTCGCGGGTCCAGCTGGCCAAGGTGGCGAAGACCAGCTCCGGGTGGTTTTCGATGAAGGGCCGGATGGCCCATTCGGCCGTGTGGCGCTGTGTCAGCGCATGCAGCGTGCGCAGCGCGCGCTGCGGGGATGCCATGCCGCGGCGCACGACAAACTCGCCCAGCGGCCACACCACCCAGCCCGCCAGCCCGTCGGGCCCGCTGCGCACGGTGGCCAGATCCTCGCCTGCGCCGGGCGGCGCGAGAGCGGCTTCGATGATGTCGGCGGCGCTGGAAAACTCCACCGGCAGCGTGGCTTCGAGCGCCGCGCACAGGTGCAGTGCGCGCGCCTTGAACTCCAGCGCCTGCAGCCCGCCCAGCGCCAAGGACTGGAAGCGCTTGGCATCGAAGGCCGGCCAGGCGCGGCGCAGCTGCGTGGCTGCGTCATGCACCGTGTCGGCATTGATCAGATTCTTGAGGGCTTCGGCCATGCGTGGACCGTCAGCGCAGATTGACCGGCAGCGTGCGCCAGCCGCGAAAGCGGATGCGCCGGTCGCGTACGGGGGTGCCGCTCAACTGCAGGCCGGGGTAGCGCGCCAGAAACCGGCCGAATGCGATGCGTGCCTCGAGCCGCGCCACGTTCATGCCGGCGCAGGCATGCGCGCCATGGCCGAAGGCCAGGTGCGGGTTGGGGTTGCGCGCCACGTCGAGCCGGTCGGGCTGGTGGAAATGCGCCGGGTCGCGATTTGCCGCGCCGATGGCCAAGGTGAGAAAGCTGCCGGCGGGAATCCGTACGCCACCGATGCCCAGCTCTGCGGTGGTCACGCGGTTGTTCAGCTGCAGCGGGCTTTCGAAGCGCAGCAGTTCTTCCACCGCCGAGCCCAGCCACGCCGGCTCGGCCACCAGCCGCATCCATTGATCGTGCTGGCCGAGCAGGGCGTGCAGGCCGTTGCCGATCAGGTTGGTGGTGGTCTCGTGGCCGGCATTCAGCAGGAAGATGCAGTTGTGCAGCAGCTCGAGCTCGCTGAGTCGGGCGCCGGGCAGCCCCAAGCCCGGCTCGCGCCCCCTCGGGGGGCCGGCGCCCGCGCCGCCTTGGGAGTCGGTTCCCTCGCCGCCCACCTCGCCCTGGATCAGCCGCGTCAGCACGTCTGCCTGCGCATCGCCGGGGTGGCGGCGCCGATGCGCCACCAGACCCGCCAGGTAGTGCTTGAATTCGTTCACCGCGGCATTGCCGCGCGCCAGCACCTCCACCGACGGCGACGGCTCCAGTGCGCCCAGGATGGCCAGCGACCAGCCGCGCAGCGGCGCGCGATCGGCATGCGGCACATCGAGCAGGTTGCCGATCACCTCGACCGGGATGCGCGCCGCGAAGTCCTCGATCAGATCGGGTGCCTGCAGGCCCTGCAGCCGATCGAGCAGCCCATCGACCAGTGCCACCACGCCGGCCTCCATGCGTGCGATGGCACGCTGGTTCAGGGCGCCCAGCAGCAGCCGGCGCACGCGCGTGTGCAGCGGCGGATCGTTGAAGACCAGGCTGGTGGTGTGATGCTCGAACAGTGGCGAGGCGCCGAACTTGGGCGCGAACTCGCGCCGTTTGTCCGAGCTGGCACGAGCATCGCGGTACACCGCCAGCACGTCGTCATAGCGTGTCAGCAGCCAGCTGCCCGGCGCCAGGGCATGCACCGGGTCGAACTCGCGCAGCGCCGCATAGGTGGGGTAGGGGTCGTCGATGAAGGCGTCGCCCGCGCCGGCGAGGGTGAAACCCTGCGCCAGCGCGCGGGCAGCGGCGGCATCGTGGGTCATGCCGGCCGCGCGCTCAGGACCAGCCGGCATCGACCACGAATTCCTGTGCCGTGATCATGCGTGCCGTGTCGGCCGCCAGGAACAGCACCATGTGCGCGATGTCGGCGCCGACGATGCGCCCGGGGATGCAGTGGTTGGCGTCCATCGTGCGTTCGCCTGCCTCGTCGACCCAAAGCGCCAGCTGGCGCTCGGTCATGACCCAGCCGGGCACGACGCAGTTCACGCGGATGCCGTCCGGACCCAGGTCGCGCGCCAGCGCGCGCGTCAGCCCGGTCATGGCCGATTTGGCGGTGACATACACCGACAACTGCGGCGTCTTCATCTTCCAGCTGGCCGAGCCGATGTTGACGATGCTGCCGCCGCCGCGCGCACGCATCGAGGCCAGCACCGCCTGCGTGGCAAAGTAGTGCGGCCGCAGGTTCACGGCGATGCGCTCGTCGAAGTACTCGGGCGTGACCTCGTCGATGCCGTGGCGCTGGTCGTTGCCGACGTTGTTCACGAGCACGTCCACGCCGCCCAGGCGCTGCTGCAGCGCGGCCAGCGCGGCACGCAGCGCAGCCACGTCGCGCACGTCGCAGGCCTCGAAGTGCGTGTGTGGCAGCACATCGGCCAGCGCTTTGCCGGCCGCCCTGTCCAGGTCGACAAAGCCCACCTGGCTGGCCTGCGCGGCGAATGCGCGCACGATGTCGGCGCCAATGCCACCGGCCCCGCCGGTGACGATGACCCGCGCATCCTGAAGGCTGCGGAAGTGCACGCCGGCGAACACCGGCGCGGTGTTGGCGCGTGAACTCATGTCGGTCCGCACCCGGGCCTGCTGTTCGGTGCGTACGCTGACGGGTTTGTCCATGGGTGCGCCTGCTGAACCTGCGTATCGAGGGCAGAACGCCGCTTGCGCCCCGGTGGGTTAGTGTGGTGTTGCGCGCTGCAACTCGCGGCCCATCATCTCGTGCAGCTTGTTCACCGCCTTCAGCGGGCGCACCATCACCTTGAAGTGGCTGATCTTGCCTTGCGCGTCCCAGCGGATCATGTCGATGCCGTTGACCAGGATGCCCTCCACCGTGCATTCGAATTCCAGCACCGCCGAGTCGGCGTTGAACCACTCGTTCAGGTAGCGGAAACTGTCGTTGTTGAGCACCTGCATGGCCGCATGCAGGTAGGCCGCGGTGATGGCCTTGCCCACCTGCGGCGTGTGCACCACCGGCGAGACGAAGACCACGTCCTTGGCCAGCAGCTCATCGAGCGCGCGCGCATCGCGGCTCTTCACGACCTGGTGCCATTGTTCGATGGGCGGTGGCGTCATGCGGCGGGGTTCCTTCGTGCTGCCCCGGCCGGCGTGGTCGAGGCGCCGCTTCATCGTAGCATCGGCCTGGCTGCCCGCAGTGGTGCCGATGAGCACGCAGGGCCGCCCCGAGTGAGCATGCGCCCGCTTGGCGGGAAAGGGCATAGGCCAAAGGATGCACCCATGAGCCACGACGACATCGTCGAGCAGATGAACAGTCACCAGCCCGCCGTCATCCAGAC
>DASQFA010000292.1:0-9713 GCA_035633375.1 Rubrivivax sp. | reverse complement strand
CATGGGGCGCCTGCTGCGCGGCAACACGCGCGCCATGGACGCATCCTGCCGGCTCGACGAACGCCTGTTCGGCGTGTTGCTGTCCGGCGTGGGCCTGGCCACCGCGCATTCGCGCATGGAAGGGCTGCGCCGCCAATGTGCGACGCAGATCGTCGTGCTCGAAGGCCAGGAGCTGGGCTTCAGCGTGTCGATGGGCGTGGCCAGCTTCCCGCACACCGCCGCGTCGCAGCAGGACCTGCTGGCCGCCTGCCAGGGCGCGCTAGCAGAAGCGCAGCGCAGGGGGGGCAACCGCCTGACCCTGGCGAGCATCCGCTTCGAGCCCGGTTGAGGCGGCGCACGCGGCCGTGCGGCCTGCATCGATGCGTGGAGCCGACTCGATGCCGGGCTAGGCCGCGAACGCCCGATACAGCATGTAGGCGGCCAGTGCGAAGAGCACCAGGGCAAAGCGTGTCTTGAGTTGTTTCACGTCCATGGCATGCGCGGCGCGTGCCCCCAGCGGTGCCATGCTGACGCTGGCCACCGAGACGATGAGCAGTGCCGGCAGGTACAGGTAGCCGAAAGCACCCGGCAGCGCGCTCGGCACGGACCAGCCGCTGATCAGATAGCCGGCAGTGCTGGCCAGCGCCACCGGAAAGCCCAGCGCGGCACTGGTGGCCACCACCTGGTGCATCGGCACGTTGCACCAGGTCATGAAGGGCGACGCGATGAACGCTCCGCCGGCGCCGACCAGGCCCGACAGCAGCCCGATGCCTCCGCCCAGGCCGGTTTGGCCAAGCCAGCCCGGCATCTGCCGGGTGGGCCTGGGCTTGCGATCCAGGATCATCTGAAAGGCCGAGAAGCTGATGAACAGCGCGAACACGATGGCCAGTTCGGGGCCCTTGATGAGCGCGAATACGCCGGCACCGGCCAGCAGGCCGCCGGCCACGATGCCGGGTGCAATGCCGCGCACCAGGTCCCAACGCACGGCGCCGCGGCGGTGGTGTGCGTGCAGGCTCGACAAGGAGGTGAAGACGATGGTGGCCATCGCGGTGGCAATGGCCATCTTGATGGCCATGCCGGCGGGCACGCCCTTCCTGGACAGGATGAAGGTCAGAAAGGGCACCTGCACCATGCCGCCGCCCACGCCCAGCAGGCCGGCCAGGAAACCCGTGCACAGGCCCAGGGCGACCAGCTCGACCGCCAGCCACAGGTCAACCGGCATCAGCGCGCCAGCAAGCGGCCCAGCGCACGCCATTCCTGCGGCGTGACCGGTGTGATCGACAGCCGGTTGCCGGCGGCAAGAACGCGCATGGTGGTCAGTGCGGGTGCCGCGCGCATCTCGCGCAGCGAAAGCAGCCGCGTCTTGCGCACCAGCGCCACGTCGATCTGCACCCAGCGCGGCTTTTCAGGGCTGGCCTTGGCATCGAAGTAATCGCTGGCGGGGTCGAACTGCGTGGCATCGGCGCAGGGCGGCCCAGCAATGCGCGCCAGGCCGGCAACGCCGGGTTCGGCGCAGGACGAGTGATAGAACAGCACGCCGTCGCCGACGCGCATGTCGTCACGCATGAAGTTGCGCGCCTGGTAGTTGCGCACGCCCGTCCAGGGCAGGGTCTGGCCGGGCGCCGCCACGAGGTCGTCGATTGAGACCTCGGCAGGCTCGCTTTTCATCAACCAGTAGCGTGGCATCGAGGCACAGGGGAGGTGAGGGTGTCCGCCGCGAACCGTGAGCCGCATTCCTGAACCCAGGCGAAGTTCAGGTGGGCGAGGTCAGCTTGACTTCGGGTTCATCTGACGCGAGACGATCACACCTGCCAAGCGATGTTCCAAGCCCTTGCTCAAAGAGCATCGGTTCAAGGAAATATAAGACTCACGCGAACACGACGGACGACCCCATTCTAGGGCCGGGAAGCGGCGCGATGTATAGCCTTTTTCACAGCAGATGTCCGTCGTCGCCGAGTGCGGCATCGACACGGCGGATCAGCGCATCGAGATCGGTCGGCGCGTCGCCCGCGGAGGGAGGCGCATCGCCGCGCCCGACGCTGTCGGCACGCTTGGGCCGGTCGGCCAACTGGTAGGCCAGGTTCAGTGCCGCGAGCACTGCGATGCGCTCGCGCGCCTTGACCTTGCCGGCATCGCGGATGCCGCTCATCTCGCGGTCGACGCTGGCCACGGCAGCGCCGAGCAGGGCCTCGCCGCCGTCCGGACAGCCCAGGATGTAGCTTTGCCCGAGGATGGTGACTTCGAGCTGTTTCATTCGCCCGTCCGGGCCGCGCCGTTGCCCTCGGGCAAGCGCGTCAGCAGCAGGTCGATGCGCGAGCGCGCCGCGCTCAAGCGCGAGCGCAGATTGTCGCGCTCGCTCGCCATCGCCGCCAGCTGCTGTTCGAGCAGCGCATTCGTGCGCTTGACCTCCTCATGCCGCAGCAAGAGTCGTTCGACTCGTTCGGCAAGGTCTTCGAGCTTGGACATGGCGTGCGGTGGCTGCGAGCCCGCTGATTGTAGGGTGCCCATCCTGGGGCGCAGCGCCGCCGATAGCGTGCGCGCGCGTCAATTCGGCACGGCCCGGGCGCGTGCGTGGTCACAGCAGCGGCTGACCGTGCACTGCCCGCACAACGGCTGTCGTGCCACGCAGACATAGCGCCCGTGCAGGATCAGCCAATGGTGCGCGTCGGCGCGGTAGCGCTGCGGCACGCGCCGCTGCAGGCCCGTCTCGACCTCGAGCGGGCTGCGGCCCGGTGCCAGACCGGTGCGGTTGGCCACGCGAAAGACATGCGTGTCGACCGCGAAGGTGGGTTCGCCGAAGGCCACGTTCAGCACCACGTTGGCCGTCTTGCGGCCCACGCCCGGCAGCGCCTGCAAGGCCTCGAGCGAGCGCGGCACTTCGCCGCCGTGCCGCTCGAGCAGCAGGGCGCAGGTGGCGATCAGGTTGCGCGCCTTGGTGCGGTACAGGCCGATCGTGCGGATGTAGGGCTCGAGACCGTCGACGCCGAGGGCCAGCATGCGCGACGGCGTGCCCGCCACGGCGAACAGCCGCCGCGTCGCCTTGTTCACGCTCACGTCGGTGGCTTGTGCGGACAGCAGCACGGCCGCGAGCAGCTCGAACACGCTGCTGAACTGCAGTTCGGTGACGGGCCGCGGATTGGCCGCCATCAAGGTGGCGAAGAAGTCTTCGACTTGGGCGTCGTCCATGTGTGGGGCGGCAAGTGGTGGGGCGGCCGGCCCTGGTCTGGCAAGCGTATACGCGATGTCAGGATTCTCGCCCGGCCTTGGCGCGGGCCATCGCCGCTGCGATCACGGCGAGCTTGCGCTCCAGCACTTGCGGGTCGGTGATCAACGATTGGCTCTGCAGATCGGCCAGCTTGGCCTGTGCCTTGGCGGCGAGACGCTCGTCGTTTTCGCGTCGCTCGCGCTCCACGCGATGGCGATGGAAGGCATAGCGCTGTCGGGAGGCATCGGCCTGTTGCGCGCTCCACGCGTCCCAGCCGCTGCGTGCGCCGGTCACATTGACCATGGTGATGCAATCCACCGGGCATACCGGCAGGCACAGGTCGCAGCCGGTGCACAGCTCGTCGATGACGGTGTGCATCTGCTTCGATGTGCCGACGATGCAGTCCACCGGGCAGGCCTTGATGCACAAGGTGCAGCCGATGCACCAGGCTTCGTCGATGACCGCCAGGCGGCGTGGCCCTTCGATGCCGCGCTCGGCATCCAGCGCCTTGGCCGGGCGGCCCGTCAACCGCGCCAGGCGCACGATGCCCTGGGCACCGCCGGGCGGGCAGCGGTTGATGTCGGCCCCGTCATGCGCCATGGCCAGTGCATAGGCGCGGCAATCCGGGTAGCCACAGCGCGTGCACTGCGTTTGTGGCAGCGCGGCGTCCAGCGCCTCGAGCAAGGCGTCGTCGCGCCCTGGCGGGTCGGCGGCGGGGGGCACCGCTAGACCTTGCTCAGGCGCGGCGCGCGGCCTTGCTTGCAGGTACGGTGCTCGTCGTGGCGCGGGTCGCCGTACGCGCCGCTGCCTTGGCGCGCGCGGGCAAGGCGAGCGGCTTCGCAATGGGCGTCTTGTCGTAGGTGGCGATGAATTCGCGCACCCGGGGGTAGACCGTTTCGCGCCAGCGCCGACCGGCAAAGATGCCGTAGTGGCCGGCACCTTGCACGTCGTAGTGGAACTGGTTGGCTTTCGGGATGCCCGTGCACAGCTCATGCGCTGCCCGCGTCTGCCCGGCACCCGAGATGTCGTCGAGCTCGCCTTCGATGGTCAGCAGCGCGGTGCTGCGGATGTCCTGCGGACGCACCAACTGGCCGTCGATCTCCCAGGTGCCATTGACCAGCGCGAACTCCTGGAACACTCTCCTGATGGTGTCGAGGTAATACTCCGCCGGCATGTCCAGCACAGCGTTGTATTCGTCATAGAACTCGCGGTGCGATTCGATACTTTCCTGATCGCCGCGCACCAGGTCGAGGAAGTAGTCGTAGTGCGAGGTGACGTGCCGGTCGGGGTTCATGGCCACGAAGCCCGAGTACTGCATGAAGCCCGGATAGACGCGCCGGCCAGCGCCCGGATAATTTTGCGGCACGCGGTAGATGACGCTGCGCTCGAACCACCCATGGCTCTTGTCCATGGCCAGGCTGTTGACCGCGGTGGGGCTCTTGCGTGCGTCGATCGGGCCGCCCATCATGGTCATCGTCAGCGGCGTCCTTTCACCATTGCTGGCCATCAACGACACCGCCACCAGCACCGGCACCGTGGGTTGGCATACCGACAGCACATGCACGTTCGGGCCGATATGGCGGATGAACTCCTGCACGTACGCCACGTAGTCGTCCAGATGGAAGGGGCCGGCCTCGAGCGGCACCATGCGCGCATCGGTCCAGTCGGTGATGAACACCTTGTGGTCGTGCAACAGGCTCCTGACCGTGTCGCGCAGCAGGGTCGAGTGGTGGCCCGACAAGGGGGCAACGACCAGCACGCTGGGCTGGGTTTTCATCTTTTCCAGTGCTGCCGGGTTGTCGGTGAAGCGCTTGAAGCGCAGCAGCCTGCAAAAGGGCTTCTGCAGTGCCGTCTGCTCCTGCACCGCCACATCGACGCCATCCACCGTGGCCGTGTTGATGCCGAACGGCGGCTTTTCGTAGTCCTTGGCCAGCCGGTGGACCAGGTCCAGCGCGGCAGAGATGCGCTGGGACAGCGGCAAATGCGTAAACATCGACAGCGGATGGTTGTACAGCTTGGCCGAGGCACTGGCGAACTCAGAGAAGGGTGCCATGAACGCACGCTGGGCTTCATACATCTGGTAAAGCATGGTGAGTGGCCTCGGGTGTTGACGTATTGAAGGCTGTGCGACGCACCGCAAATGTGCGCCCCGTGCGCTGCACCGCACGCGTCAGTTATGCTGCGACGCAACAATTATGTTCCGAAAGACAGGCGCGCGCCATCCCATCTTGCGGCGCAAAGCCGAGTAAATGCCCGGTCAGCGTGCGCTGGATTGACGCGGATCATTTCAGTGCGCTGTTGTAGCGGAAAAGGCCGGTCGCGCCAGGGTGGTGCACGAACGCAGCGCTCGGTACACCGGACTAGCTGGCCTGGCCGCGTTCGGTGATTCCGATGGCGGATGCCCACCGCCCGTGGCGGCCTTGCGCTGTCAGATGACCTTGGCAATGGCGGCGGCTACCTGGGCGACATTGCCTTCGTTCAGCGCCGCCACACAAATGCGCCCGGAGTCGATGCCATACACGCCAAACTCGCTGCGCAGGCGCTGCATCTGCGCTGCGCTCAGGCCGGAATAGCTGAACATGCCCTTCTGCTCGAGGATGAAGCCCATGTCCTGCGTGACCCCCGCAGCCGCCAGGCCATGCACCAGGCTGCTGCGCATGCGCCGGATGCGCTGGCGCATGCCGGCAAGCTCGTCTTCCCACATGCGCCGCAGCGCCGGCGTGGTCAGCACCCGTGCCACAACCTGCGCGCCGTGGGTGGGCGGGGTGGAGTAGTTGCCGCGGATCAGCACCTTCAGCCGCGACAGCACGCGCGCCGCCTCATCCTTGCTCGAACACACCACGCTCAACGCACCCACACGTTCGCCATACAACGAGAAGCTCTTCGAGAACGAGGTGGCGACCAGGAAGTCCAGGCCAGCGCGCAGAAACTGCTGGACCGCAGCGCCGTCCTCGACGATGCCGTCGCCGAAGCCCTGGTAGGCCATGTCCAGAAAGGGCACCAGCGCCTGCGCCTTGAGCACCTGCACCACCTGCGCCCACTGGTCGGGGCTCAGGTCGTAGCCCGTCGGGTTGTGGCAACACGCGTGCAGCACGACCACCGTGCCCGGCTGTGCTGCGCGCAACCCAGCCAGCATGGCGTCGAAGCGGATGCCGCGGCTGCGCGCGTCGTAGTAGGGGTAGGTGCCGACGTCGAACCCGGCCTGGGTGAACAGCGCACGATGGTTCTCCCAGCTCGGGTCGCTGAGCAGCACCTGCGCGCCGGGTTGCAGCCGCTTCAGGAAATCGGCGCCGACCTTCAGGCCGCCGGTTCCGCCGAGTGTCTGCGCCGTGGCGATGCGCCCTTCATGCAGGGCATCGCACTGCGCGCCGAACACCAGTTCCTGCACCGCGCGGTCGTAGACGGCGATGCCGTCGATCGGCAGGTAGCCCTTGGGCTTGGGTGTTTCCGCCAACTGTTTTTCGGCCGCCAGCACGCACTGCAGCATGGGCAGCTTGCCCTGTTCGTCGAAGTACACGCCGACGCCGAGGTTCACCTTGGCCGGGTTGGGGTCGGCGTTGAAGGCTTCGGTCATGCCCAGGATCGGGTCGCGCGGAGCCAGTTCGACAGCGGAAAAGAGCGACATGGGATTCAGCCTTCTTTGGAGGGGTGGGGCACCGGGACTGGGGCACGCCGGCGCCAGATGGCGCACTGCGCTAACCTGTGTGGTTTTGCGCGGCGCCGCGTGTGCCGCGCTACGCAGGCCAATTCTAGAGGGAGGGCCCGATGATCGAGCTGTCGGAAGTCGAAGCGGCGCAGGCCATGGTGCCGGGCGAGTTCGTGTGCTTTGCGGATTCTCCCTTTCAGCTGTTCCAGCCCTATGCGCCGGCGGGCGACCAGCCAGCGGCCATCGATCAGCTTGCCACCGGCATCAACGACGGCTTGAGCTACCAGACGCTGCTCGGCGTCACCGGCTCGGGCAAGACCTTCACCATGGCCAACGTGATCGCGCGGCTGGGCCGCCCGGCCATCGTCTTTGCACCCAACAAGACGTTGGCGGCGCAGCTGTACAGCGAGTTTCGCGAGTTCTTCCCGAAGAACGCGGTGGAGTATTTCGTCAGCTACTACGATTACTTCCAGCCCGAGGCCTACGTGCCGCAGCGCGACCTGTTCATCGAGAAGGACAGCTCGATCAACGAACACATCGAGCAGATGCGCCTGTCGGCCACGAAGAGCCTGCTCGAGCGGCGCGACGTGATCATCGTCGCCAGCGTCAGCGCCATCTACGGCATCGGTTCGCCGCAGGACTATCACAAGATGGTGATGACGCTGCGCGTGCACGACAGACTAGGCCAGCGCGACGTCATCGCGCAGCTCATTCGCATGCAGTACCAGCGCAACGAGACCGATTTCTCGCGCGGCACCTTCCGCGTGCGCGGTGGCACCATCGACGTTTTTCCGGCCGAGCATTCCGAGCTGGCGATCCGCATCGAGCTGTTCGACGACGAGGTCGAGTCGCTGCAGCTCTTCGACCCGCTGACCGGGCGCATCCGGCAGAAGATCCCGCGCTTCACCGTCTATCCGTCGAGCCATTACGTCACGCCGCGCGAGCGCGTAGTGGCCGCCATCGAGACCATCAAGGCCGAGCTGCGCGAGCGCCTGGACGAGCTGGTCAAGGCGGGCAAGCTGGTCGAGGCACAGCGCCTTGAGCAGCGCACCCGCTTTGACCTGGAAATGCTGCAGGAGGTGGGCCACTGCAAGGGCATCGAGAACTACACCCGGCACCTCAGCGGTGCCGCGCCGGGCGAGCCGCCGCCGACGCTGGTGGACTATCTGCCGTCGGACACGATCATGTTCCTGGACGAGAGCCATGTGCTGATCGGACAGTTCGGCGGCATGTTCAACGGCGACCGCGCGCGCAAGAGCACGCTGGTGGAATACGGTTTCCGCCTGCCCAGCGCGCTCGACAACCGGCCGCTGAAGTTCGAGGAGTTCGAGGGCAAGATGCGCCAGGCGGTGTTCGTCTCGGCCACGCCCGGCCCGTACGAACAGCAGCACGCCGGGCAGGTGGTGGAACAGCTGGTGCGGCCCACCGGGCTGGTCGATCCCGAGGTCGAGGTGCGCCCCGCGGCGCGCCAGGTGGACGACGTGCTGCAGGAGATCCACGATCGCGTCAAGCTGAACGAGCGCGTGCTCATCACCACGCTGACCAAGCGCATGGCTGAACAGCTGACCGACTACCTCTCGGACAACGGCGTCAAGGTGCGCTACCTGCACTCCGACATCGACACGGTCGAGCGCGTGGAGATCATTCGCGACCTGCGGCTGGGTGTGTTCGATGTGCTGGTGGGCATCAACCTGCTGCGCGAAGGGCTGGACCTGCCCGAGGTGTCGTTGGTGGCCATCCTGGACGCCGACAAGGAAGGTTTCCTGCGCTCGGAGCGCTCGCTGATCCAAACCATCGGCCGCGCGGCGCGCCACCTCAACGGGCGCGCCATCCTGTATGCCGACAAGATCACCGATTCGATGCAGCGAGCGCTGGACGAGACGCGGCGCCGGCGCGAGAAGCAGACCGCGCACAACCTGGCCGAGGGCATCACGCCGCGCAGCATCAGCAAGCAGATCCGCGAAATGATCGATGGCGTGGTCTCCGACAAGACCGCACGCGACGACCTGAAGGCCGCCCAGGCCGCGGCGCAGGTCGAGGCGATGAGCGAGAAGGACCTGGGCAAGCGCATCAAGCTGCTGGAAAAGCAGATGCTCGACCATGCCCGCAACCTCGAGTTCGAAAAAGCGGCACGGGTGCGCGACCAGCTGGCGCTGCTGCGCGAACAGGCCTTCGGCGCCGCTGGCCACGATCTGCCGCCCGCCGCGGGCGCATCGGGCCGAGACGCCGCCTGATGCGCTGTAGTTCGGCAGCGCCAATCGCTTGCGAAGGTCGATTGCGGATTCGTATGAGCGAGGCGCGCTCATGGAACTCTTGCGGCCAATCTCGACCAAAACAGTCGGGTTCGTATATACTTGACTGAACTAGTAGGAATAGGTCGAGGGTTAACCCGAAACCCTGTCGGGAACAGGCGAGATGACGGTGCCGAAGCCCGATTGCCTTTTTGCTATGTCGCCGCAAGGCTGATTGGAGATACCGATGCGTCTGACCACCAAAGGCCGTTTTGCCGTGACCGCGATGATCGACCTGGGCTTGCGCTCGCATGCCGGGCCCGTGGCTCTGGCGGCGATCAGCCAGCGCCAGCAGATCTCGCTGTCCTACCTCGAGCAACTGTTTGGCAAGCTGCGCCGGCACGACTTGGTCGAAAGCACGCGCGGGCCCGGCGGCGGCTATTCGCTGGGCCGCAGCGCGGCCGAGATCACCGTGGCCGACATCATCGTGGCCGTCGACGAGCCGATCGATGCCACCGGCTGCGGCGGCAAGGAGAACTGCATGGGCGACGACACCGGCCGCTGCATGACCCACGACCTGTGGGCCAGCCTGAACGCGAAGATGATCGAATACCTCGATTCGATCTCGCTGAAGAAACTGGTCGACGAGCAG
>DASQFA010000291.1:0-4160 GCA_035633375.1 Rubrivivax sp. | reverse complement strand
CGGTGCGGTAGAAACAGTCCACCGGGCACACCGCCATGCACGGCGCGTCGGAGCAGTGCATGCAGGCCACCGAGATGCTTTTCTCGCCGGGCACGCCGTCGTTGAGCGTGACCACGCGGCGCCGGTTCACGCCCCAGGGCACGTCGTTCTCGGCCTTGCAGGCAGTGACGCAGCCATTGCACTCAATGCAGCGCTCGGAGTCGCAGATGAACTTCATTCGTGCCATCGCGTGCCCCTCAGGCTGCCCGCTCGACTTGACACACCGTGGTCTTGGTCTCTTGCATCATCGTCACGCTGTCGTAGCCATAGGTCGTGCCCGTGTTCACTGCCTCGCCGAGGATGATCGGCGCCGCCCCCGCAGGGTAGAAGCTCCTCATGTCCGCCCCCTGCCAGTGGCCGGCAAAGTGGTAAGGCATGAAGGTCGTGCCCTTGTCCACCCGTTCGGTCACCTGCGCCTTGACCTTGATGCGCGCGCCGGTGGGCGTGGTCACCCACACGTCCTCGCCGTGCCGGATGCCCCGGTCGTTGGCCGCTACCGGGTTGATCTCAATGAACGTGTGCTGCTGCAGTTCGGCGAGCCAGCGGTTGGAGCGCGTCTCGTCGCCGCCGCCTTCGTACTCGACGAGCCGACCGCTGGTCAGGATGAGCGGGAATTTCTGCCCCACGTCCTTGTTCTTCTCCTGCACCGACTTGAACAGCGTGGGCAGGCGCCAGAAGGTCTTGCGATCGTCGTGCGTCGGGTACTTGGCCACCAGTTCGGGCCGTGTCGAGTACAGCGGCTCGCGGTGCTGGGGGATCGGGTCCGGGAAGTTCCAGACCACCGCGCGCGCCCTGGCATTGCCGAAGGGGTGGATGCCGTGCACCTGCATCGCCACCCGGATGATGCCGCCCGACGGGTCGGTCTTCCAGTTCTTGCCTTCGGCGGCCTTTTGTTCGGCCTCGGTCAGGTCGCCCCACCAGCCCAGCTTCTTGAGAAGCAGGTGATCGACCTCAGGGTAGCCGGTGGTCAGGTCGGCACCCTTGGAGTGCGAGCCGTCGGCCGCCAGCAGCGACTTGCCTTCGCGTTCGACACCGAAGTTGGCGCGGAAGTTGCCGCCGCCTTCCATCACATGCATGGATGTGTCATAGAGGATATGCGTGCCCGGGTGCCGCATCTCCGGGGTGCCGAAGCACGGCCAGGGCAGGCCGAAATACTCGCCGTCCAGCTTGTAGCCGGTCTCCTTGTCGATGCCGCCTTTGGCGCGCAGCGTGGTCGCGTCGAAGACGTGCATGTTGCGCATGTGCGCCTTCAGCCGCTCCGGGCTCTGGCCGGTGTAGCCGATGGTCCAGACCGAACGGTTGATCTCGCGCAGGATGTCCTCGGGCGCCGGTTCGTCCAGGCCCTTGATCTTCTGCATCTTGTAGTTCTTGACCAGCTGTTCGCCGAAGCCCAGCTTCTGCGCCAGCTGGTACATGATCATGTGGTCGCTGCGCGATTCGTACAGCGGGTCCATGACCTTCTCGCGCCACTGCAGCGAGCGGTTCGACGCAGTCACCGAGCCGCTGGTCTCGAACTGCGTGCACGCCGGCAACAGGTAGACCGCGCGCTTCGGGTTCAGGTCCTCGGCCTTGCCCGGCATGGCCGCCATCGCCGCCGTGGCCGACGGGAACGGATCGACCACGACCAGCAGGTCGAGCTTGTCCATCGCCTTCTTCAGCTCGAGCCCGCGCGTCTGCGAGTTCGGCGCGTGGCCCCAATAGAACATGCCGCGCAGGTTGCTGTCCTGGTCGATCAGCTCGGGCTTCTCGAGCACCGCGTCGAACCAGCGCGAGATGGTCAACCCCGGCTTGGTCATCATGCCCGGCGCATACTGCTTCTTCATCCACTCGAAGTCGACGCCCCACACCGCCGCGTAGTGCTTGAAGGCACCCTCGGCGAGGCCGTAGTAGCCCGGCAGCGAGTCCGGGTTCGGCCCCACGTCGGTGATGCCCTGCACGTTGTCATGGCCGCGGAAGATGTTGGCGCCACCACCGCTCTTGCCGATGTTGCCCAGCGCCAGCTGCAGCAGGCACGACGCGCGCACCATGGCGTTGCCGATGGTGTGCTGCGTGTGCCCCACGCACCAGACCAGCGTGCTCGGCCGGTTCTCGGCCATGGTCTTGGCCACCTGGTAGCAGGTGGCCTCGTCGACGCCCGAGGCTTCGAACACGGCGGCAGGTGTCCACTTGGCCATGACCTCGTCGCGCACCTTGTCCATGGCCCAGACACGGTCCTCGATGAACTGCTTGTCCTCCCAGCCGTTGTTGAAGACGTGGTACATCACGCCGTACAGGAACGGAATGTCGGCCCCCGAGCGCATGCGCACGTACTGGTCCGCCTTGGCGGCCGTGCGCGTGAATCGTGGGTCGACCACGATCATCTTGCAGCCCTTTTCCTTGGCATGCAGCATGTGCAGCAAGGACACCGGATGTGCTTCGGCCGCATTGCTGCCGATGTACATGGCAGCCTTGCTGTTCTGCATGTCGTTGTACGAGTTGGTCATCGCACCGTAGCCCCACGTATTCGCCACACCGGCGACAGTCGTGGAGTGGCATATTCGTGCCTGGTGGTCGCAGTTGTTGCTGCCCCAGAGGGACATCCACTTTCTGAGCAGGTACCCCTGCTCGTTGTTGCTCTTGCACGAACCGACGATAAAGATGCTGTCCGGGCCGCTTTCCTTGCGCAGCTCGAGCATGCGAGCGCTGATCTCGGTCAGCGCCACGTCCCAGCTGATGCGCTCGTACTTGCCGTTCACCAGCTTCATCGGGTACTTCAGCCGGAACTCGCCGTGCGCATGGTCGCGCACCGCCGCGCCCTTGGCGCAATGGGCGCCCAGGTTGATCGGCGAATCGAACACCGGTTCCTGCCGCACCCACACGCCGTTCTCGACCACCGCATCGATGGCACAGCCCACCGAGCAGTGCGTGCACACGGTGCGCTTGACCTCGATCCTGGGGCCGCCGGCCTTGTTCGCGCTGGCCGCGTCGGCCGCCTCGGCCTTGCGCACCAGCGTCAGCTGCGAGGCGGCCAGGCCCACCCCCACGCCCAGGCCGGAGCGGCGCAGGAACTTGCGCCGGTCCATCGTCGGTGTCGCGCGCGACAAGCCTCGCGCCAGGCTGTCGACGAGCCCACGGGACGACGATGTCGCCCCGATGCCCGCCGACTTGCGTGTCAGCAACATGGTGTCTCCTGTTGGACCACGGGATCGGTGGAAGGATCTGTGTGCCGCACGGCTCAGATGCGCGCGCTGGCGTAGTACTGCTTGACGTGTTCGGTGAGCTGGTAGCCGTCTGGCTCGGCTGCAGGCTCGGCCGAGGGGGCTGCGGCCTGGGCCGTGGGCTTGGGTGCAGACGGCAGCAACACCACCGCAGCGGCCGCGGCGCTTGCGCTGGCCGCACCTCCCAGCCAGGTACGGCGCGCGAGAGTTTCCTTGCGTTCGGTCATGGCCTGTCTCCAGCGATCGTTGTAGCAAGCGCCAGAAAGTCCTGGCTGCCGAGGCGATACTACTCGCGGCAGTGCAATACGCCGAGGGCCGGCGCCTATGGTTTTCCCGACCCAGGGCGCGAGCCGACGCGATCTGCCTGCGCACCACCGCTTCGGCATGCCACCGTCGCCGTGCTTTCCAGCCTACCCTTATCGCGTCATGGTGTTGCCTTGATCATCGGAACCGCAGGTCACATCGACCACGGCAAGACCTCGCTGGTGAAGGCGTTGACCGGCGTCGACGCCGACCGCCTGAAGGAGGAAAAGGAACGCGGCATCACCGTCGACCTGGGCTTCGCCTACAAGACGCTGCCGGATGGCGACGTGCTCGGCTTCGTCGACGTGCCGGGCCACGAGAAGCTGGTGCGCAACATGCTCGCCGGCGCCACCGGCATCGACCATGTGGTGCTGGTGGTGGCGGCGAATGACGGCCCGATGCCGCAGACGCGCGAGCATCTGGCGATCCTCGATCTGCTGGGCCTGGCGCAGGGTGTGGTGGCGCTGACCAAGTGCGACCTGGTGACGCCCGGGCGGCTGGCCGAAGCCCAGGCGGAAGTGCGCGCCTTGCTGGCGCACAGCACCTTGGCCGGCGCACCGATCCTGCCGCTGTCGTCGACCACGGGTGAAGGCATCGACGCGCTGCTCGAACATTTGGAAC
>DASQFA010000290.1:0-14331 GCA_035633375.1 Rubrivivax sp. | reverse complement strand
TTCACCAGGTTCTGCAACTGCTGGATCTGCACCTGGTCACCGGCAAGCTCGCTCTTCAGCTGCGTGTCGAGCTGCTGGTAGGTGTTGGACTTCTGCACTTGCTGGTCGTAGGTGCTTTGCGACACGCAGGCCGACAGCAGCAGAGCGCTGCACAGCAGGGCGAGGGTGGGCCTGAAGGTCATCGTCGGGCTCCGCTCGGATGGTTTCATGCCCGCATGGTACGAAAGTCGGCGCCGGCGGGGCCTCAATCCTTTTTCTTCATTGCCGCCTCGAGCCGCTGAATGTCGGCCGGCGAGAGCTGCGGCCGCTCGAGCTTGATGCTCAGCTTGTTCAGCCTGGCGGTCAGCGCGAAAGGCGGCTTGTAGTCGGCATCGTTCACGCCGGTAAGTGTGTCCGAGCCGATGTCGAAGCTCTCGTCCCACTGCAGGATCATGGGCAGCGTGCGCGGCATCGGCTTGGTGTCGACCACCTTGCCGTCGACCTTCAGCGTGCCCACGCCGGGGCGGCCGACGCCGCTGAAGTCGTTGAAGGCCAGCGTGCCGGCGCCCAGGCCGTCGTACTTGAAGTCGAACTCGATGGTGTGCCGGCCGGGGCTCAGCACCTCGGTTCCTTCCCACTTCAGCCGTTCCAGGTCGACCAGGTTCCACAGGAACACCGGCTTGCCCTTCAGCAGGTAGAAGCCGTAGCCGGCGAAGCGGCCGCCCGAGGTCAGGATCATGCCTTCGGCGCCGGCAGCCGGCACCTCGATGTCGGCAGTGATCGTGTAGGACGCGTTCAGGATGAAGGGCGAGTCGCCTTGCGGCAGCCCGACCATCGGCCGCGTGTAGACGAACTCGGTGCGCCCGGCCGTGATGTTCGGCCGCGGCGCGACGATGCGTGCCGCCACCGACGCGTCCATCGGGAACACCTGGTGCTTCTTCGCCTCGGCGATGAACTTCGCCTTCATCTCCTTGACCTTCTGCGGGTACTGCGCCGCCAGATCCTGCGTCTGGCTGAAGTCCTTGTTCAGGTTGTACAGCTGCAGAACCTGGTTGTTCAGCGGGTCGGGGTTGGCCGGGCCGAAGGCGTCCCACGGCGCGCGGTTCACCTTGGTGCTGAGGAACCAGCCGTCGTCGTACAACGCCCACTGGCCCATCATCTCGAAGTACTGCGTCTTGTGGCGCGTCGGCGCCTTGGCGTTGGCGGCGTCGAAGGTGTAGGCGAAGCTGGTGCCATCCATCGGCGCTTGCTTGATGCCGTCCACCGCCAGCGGCGCCTTGATGCCGGCGGCCTCCAGGATCGTCGGCACGACGTCGATGACGTGCACGAACTGCTCGCGCAGCGCGCCCTTGTCCTTGATGCGCGCCGGCCACGAGACCACCATGTTCTGGTTCACGCCGCCGAGAGCCGACGCGTTCTGCTTGAACCACGAGAACGGCGTGTCGAAGGCCCACGACCAGCCGGCCGACATGTGGTTGTAGGTCATCTCCGTGCCCCACACCTCGTAGAACTTCATCTGCACGTCCACGGGCACCTGCACCCCGTTGAAGAACGCCACCTCGTTGGGCGTGCCGTTTGGGCCGCCTTCGGCACTGGTGCCGTTGTCGCCGTTGATGTAGATGATCAGCGTGTTGTCGAGCTTGCCCAGGCGCTCGAATTCCTGGATCACGCGGCCGATCTCGTAGTCGCTGTAGGCGGCATAGGCGGCAAAGACCTCCACCTGGCGGATGAAGAGCTTCTTCTCCTCGGCGGTGAGTTGCTCCCAGGGCTTGAGCATCTGGCTCGGCCACGGGCCGAGCTTCGTGTCCTGGGGAATCACGCCCAGGCGCTTCTGGTTCTCGAAGATGGTCTCGCGCAGCTTCTCGTAGCCGCCGTCGAACAGCTTCATCGCCGCGATCTTGTCGACCCATTCCTTGGTCGGGTGGTGCGGGGCGTGCGTGGCGCCGGGCGCGTACTTGATGAAGATCGGCTTGGACGGGTCGGTCTGGTGGATGCGCGTCATGTAGTCGATCGCGTCATCGGCCATGCCGGTGATCAGGTTCCAGCCCGGCTTGCCCTGGAACGGGAAGATCTGCGTGGTGTTTCGGAACAGATTCGGCTGCCACTGGTTGGCGTCGCCACCGACGAAGCCGTAGAAATACTCGAAGCCCATGCCGCTGGGCCACTGGTCGAAAGGCCCCACCTGGCTGGCGGCGAAGGCCGGCGTGTTGTGGTTCTTGCCAAACCACGACGTGGCATAGCCGTTGTCGAGCAGCAATCGGCCGACGGTGGCCTTGTCGCGGCCGATGATGCTGTTGTAGCCGGGGAAGCCGGTGCTCTGCTCGGAGATGACGCCGAAGCCCACCGAATGGTGGTTGCGCCCGGTGATCAACGCCGCGCGGGTCGGCGAGCACAGCGCCGTGGAGAACATGCGGTTGTAGCGCAGGCCATCGGCCGCGAGCTTGTCCATCGTCGGCGTGGGGATCACGCCACCGAAGGTGCTGGGCACGCCGAAGCCGGCGTCGTCGGTGATGATCAGCAGCACGTTCGGCGCGCCCTTGGGCGGCACCACGCGCGGCGCCCACCAGGGCTTGCTCTGCAGCGCGCCGTCCTTGATCGTGCCGCCGAACTTCGGGTCGGGCGGCGGCAGCTGGGTGTTGGGTACCGTCGTCGTGGCGCCGGGCGAGCCGAGCGTGCCAGTGACCGTCTGCGCCTGCGCGCCGCTGCCGATGCTCAATGCGGCCAACAAGCCGCCGAGCGTGCCGATGTACCGCTTCAAGTTTTTCATTGGCGATCTCCTCATGCATCCGTGGTGGACGCGATTCTAGTCAGCGCACTGTCTCGCGAATTGACAATCCAGGACAACTGACCATGCGAGCCCTTGACGCGCGCCTGGCGTGTCGGATTCAGGTCTGCGAAATCAAGGTCTAAGGCGCGCGTGCATTCGCCGCACGAGTCCGACCATCGTCGGGCTCCACCGGTATCAGGATGCCTGCGTGGTCCAGCTTGCGCAGGATGGCCACGCGCAGCGCATTCTGGGCCTGCAGCCCGAGCTCCAGGCGGTCCACCCAGGCCTGCAGCTTGAAATCGAGCGCGTTCTGGCCAAAGCCCTTGAACACGGCCACCGGCAAGGGGTGGCGCATGACTTCGGGAACCTGCGCTGCCGCCTCCACCAGCAGGCGCATCACCTGCTCGGGATCGGCACCGTAGGCCACGGCGACATCGATGTCATAGCGCCGCTGCCGGTCCGAGCGAGTCCAGTTGATCACCTCCTTCGAGGTCAGCTCCGCGTTCGGCACCACCACCTCGGCGCCGAGCGCGGTCCGCACACTGGACGAGCGGATGCCGATGCGCTTGATCTCGCCCGACAGCGCGCCGATCTCGATCGTGTCGCCAACGCTGACGGGGCGCTCGACGATGAGGATCAATCCGGACACGAAGTTATTGACCACGCCCTGCAAGCCGAAGCCCACGCCTACCCCCAGCGCCCCGGCGATCAGCGTGATCTTGCTCATGTCCAGGCCCAGTGCGGCCAGCGCGAGCACCGTGCCGATGATGATCATCACCCAACGGATGAAGGTGGCGATGGCATAACCAGCGCCCGGCCGCAGGTTGAGCCGCGGAAAGACCTCGCGGTCCAGGACGAAGCTGGTCAATCCGGTCATGACCACCGTGGCCAGCGCGACGCTGGCCGACGCCGCCAGTGCGCGCACGGAAATGGACAAGGCCCCGACATCGAAGCCGGTGTCGAGCAGCGCGTCGGTGGCGGCCCGCACCTCGGCGGTGAGGCGCAGGTTGCCCAGCGTGACGAACGTGACACCGCCCAGGGCCGCCAGACCCAGGATCCAGCGCAGCGAGCGCAACAGCGCCGGATCGGCCGCGCGTGCGCTTCGCAGCCAATGCAGCAGCGGCGTGGCCAGCAGGGCCAGCACCGCACCGTACAGCGCCAGGGCGGTGGCGCCGAACACCAGGCCGAAACCCAGCACGCTGCCTGCGCCGGTGCGCAGTGACCGGGCCGGTCCGGTGAATCCGATGAAGACATTCAAGGCCGTGATGGCCGACGCCACGATGACGACGAGGGCCGCGGCCCGCACCGTGCCTGGGCGCAAGCGCGGGAAGGCGCGGTGCAAGGCGCCGCGCCGCAAGTCCACGGCCACCGGCACGGCCAAGCTCACGGTCTGCAGCAGCAACAGCAAACGGTCGGTCAGCGCGCTGGCTTCGATGACGTTGCGCAGCGCCAGCAGCACCGTGGACAAGGTCAGGCCCACCAGGGTTGGCGTGATCGTTCGGCCGAAGGCGCGGTTGACGAGGATCGCAGCGGGAACGGGCAGCAATGCCAGCAGCAGTTCGTAGAAGGCCACTGGCGGGGACACGGCAATCAACCCCATTGCCATCAGCGAAATCAATGTGCAGGCCGCCGCGGGCCGCGCGCAGGCGCGTTGCACGTGGCCTGCCGCAGGCACCCCGCCCCAGGCGAACAGTGACCAGCTCAGCGCCAGGATGGCGAAGAACCAGCCGGCCAGGCGCGCCCCATGGTCTGCCAGGTACCCGGTCAACACCCGCTGGTGCGAGTGCAGCGAAGCAGCCACCCCCTGCGCTGGGGACGCTGTGGCGCCCAGCTGCCAGAGCGGGGCGCGCTCCATGTCGATGCGCAGCAGGCGAACCTGCTCCAGGCGTGCGGTGGTGCCCGCAGCGGCTTCGTCGCTGCGAGCCTGCAAGGCGATCGCGCGCACGAAGTCGCGCAGCACACTGTCGCGGACCTCGCGCACTTGGTCTGCGACGCTGCCGAGTGCCGCCTCCACGGCGCGGGCCTGCGTTGCCACTTCGGCGGGTACGCTCTCGTCCGCCATCAGCTTGCCGCGCTCCTGCCAGCCTCGAAGGTCCGCTGCGACTGTGCCGAGGTCGTGCTCCAGGTGCCTGAGCTTGCCCGTCAGTTCCTCGACGATGCTGGTTGCAGACCCCTCGAGCGCCCGGGCCCGATGGTCCAGACCCACCAGATCGGCAAGTTCGGCCGGGGCCGCGAGGTCGGCAGTCAGTCGGTCGAGCTCTGTTTGCAACGCCTCGATGCGAAGACCGAACTCACGCCGCGCTTCGGGCTGCATCAGCCGTGACAGTGTGGCGCGCTGCAGGCGCTCGCTGGCGGCTATCCGGACAACTGCATCGGTCAGGCTCAGCGCGGCCGACGCTGGCGCGGCAGCCGGCTCGGCCGCTGCAGTGGCCGCGGATGCGCCGACCGCATCGGTTGCGTGCAACAGCGCTGCGACCACGAGCCATGCGGCCGACCAGGGCGCTGAGCTGCGCGGCATGGCGGACATTCAGGGCGCCGCCGGCTTGGCGGCGTCGGGCGCGATCGTCACGCCGGCATCTTTCAGCACCCGCTGGAACTCGGGCGAGGCGGCAATGATCGTGCCGGCGGCGGCGCGCAGCCGGTCCACAGCCTCGGCCGGCAGGGCGAAGCTGGTCGGCTGTAGGTTCAGGTACGCGAGTTCGGCCTGGTCCTTCAACGCCGGGAATGACACGTCGACGGCATAGATCCTCGCCTGCGGCACGCGTATCGCCGCGCACACGGGCGAGTCCTTGGCAGTCGAGCAGCCGGCCAGCTCGCGCAGATGCCGCGCCGTCTCCCACCGCGCCGAGATGTCCTTCAGCAGCTCGACCGCCTCATAGGAATAGTGATCGATGGGCACGCCGCTGGACTTGAGCAACACATCCACCATGCCCGGACCGCGCTCCGAACTGTCCCAGGTGGTGGGCGGCGACGACAGCGAATTGACGACGAAGACGACGATGCGCTTGACGTGATCCAGCGGCGTGGGCACGCCAGCGCTGTGCAGGGCCTCGAGCAACTGCAGCGCATCGAGCACGCCGCGCATGCCGACGTTGTCCGATATGCCGCCATCGACCAGATGGACGAACGGCCGGTTGACCCCATCGGCCAGCGCGCTGCCTTCCTTCAGTTCGCGTATCGCACGCGCTGCCGGGCGCGGCGGATCGTCGGATTGGGTGAACATCTTCACCCAGGGAGGCACGTCGTAGTTGCAGCTGCCGCCATAGTTGTTGAGGGTCACGGTGGATAGCACCACGGGTACGGCCGACGACGCCGCGGCGGCGCGCGACAGCCGCACGGCATTGAGGTCGGAGCACAGCAGGTTGAACACATTCTGGTTGAACGGCACGCGCGTACCGGTGGAGATGTCGGTGGCGGAGGCCACGATGTACGGGCCATCGCCCCGGTCGAGGTCGCCGAAGGTGGCCCCGTTGAACAGGATCTCGTCGTAGTAGCTGGCCGCGAGTTCCGAGCGACCGGCGGTGCCGCCGATGTAGTCGGCCCAATGCTTTGGACTGATGGCCCTGGCGACCAGTTCGCCCTGCACGTCGCGCTTCAGGAAGCGCTGCTCGTAGTCAGTGAACAGCTTTTCGCCGTACAGGCCATAGGCCAGCGCGGTGAAGCTGCCGCCGGACACGCCGGTGATCATGTCGACCGCATCGAGCAGGCGCAGCTTGTCACCGTTGGGCGCGACGATCACCGTCTTGCGGAGGTACTCCAGCACACCGTAGGAGAACGCGGCCGCACGCGTGCCGCCGCCCGAGAAGGCCAGTACGACCAGGGTCTCCTGGCTCTTGAAGTGCTTCTGGCGCGACTGGAAGGTGTAGCCGCCGTCGGCATGGACCTGCGTGAGCGGCGGGTTGACGGGTCGCGAGGCGCAGCCTGCAAGGCCCAGCAGGGCGGCGCTGGCGAGCACTGCCATCAACCGTGACATGTTCATGGAGGAGGTCCGTTGCGCCGGAAGGCGCCGATGGCGCGCGGCTCGCGAAAGAACATGCTGAACACCTTGTCTTCGCCCAGCGCATGGCCCAGTTCCCGGATCACGCAGTAGGCGAAGATGATGACCAGCAGGATGATCTGTATCGCCAGCACATGCGGCCAGATAATCTCTGCCAGCAGGCGCCGGTTGCCTGCCACGACGCCGCCCGCTTCCCGGGCGAAATCGAACAGCCGCTCCAGGTAGTGGATCAGTGAGGCCATCAAATAGTAGATGGCGGTCTTCCACGCGATGTTGTAGATCAGCGGCCGCTGCGGAAAGCGGTTGATCGGCGGCCACAGGTCGGCCAGCAGCACCGCCTTGCCGACGATCAACGCCGCCAGCGCGATTTGCGCCGAGGACGTGACCGGCAGGCCGGTGCCCCTGGTCATAAGCGCTCGTACCAGAGCGATCACGTGCAGCGCTACGAAGAAAAAGATGGTCGGCGGCAGCATCGCCAGCGCTTCTTCCTTGATCTTTTCCAGGTTCAGACTCATGGCTCGTCCGCATGCACATCATCGGCCAGCAGCATCTGCGGCACGGAGACGAATCGGTAGCCCAGTGCCGTGCCTGGCTGGCGCACCAGCACCCAGATCAGGTCGAAACGCTCGTCCGGCCAACGTGCAGGCACGTCGTCGGGGTTCACGATCGGGAAGTGGCGCACGATCTTCGCCATGGTGCCGTGATGCCAGACGATCAGCACGGATTCCGGCTTGGCCAGCACCTCGGTGGCCAGGTCGGCCTCATGGCCGTGGGTGTGCGCGTCCTCGATCTCGAGCTTCAGGCGCTGCGCGGTCGGTGCCGCGGTGTGGATCTCGCGCTTGCTCTTCGCTTCTTCGGTGGGCCGGGTCGCGATGATGCGGCCGGGCCTGACGATGTGCGGATGGGCGCGCGACGGAGCATGCGCAAACAGGCCGGCCAGGGCGCCGGCCCGAACCCAGCCGAGCACGGACAGCGAATGTCCGTCGTGTTCACCATGGTGGTTGACGCCGTGCGGTTTGGTGCCTTCCCCGGGTTTCTCCCCGTGCCGCACGAACATGATCACTTCCGGAGCCTGCTTGCCGTTTGCCATGGGACGCCTCCAGCGCTAGGGTTGTTGACTGCCATCGACTGACTCAGCGTCCCGTGGAGCGCTCTGGGCCAGGCCGACGAATTGCGAGACCACGATGGCGGTGTAGAACATGCCAAACAGGGCAGCGAACAGGCTCAGCGTGGTGGCTGGCGCGCGCACCGGGGTCACGTCGCCATAGCCTAGCATCGTCATCTGTGCGAAGCTGTAATAGCAGAACAGCGCCTGCCGGCCGTGCCAGTGGCCCAGCAGTTCCTGGACACTGGGGTCGAAGGCCAGGGAGTGCGGCGCCAGCAGGTAGGCGCAGATGTTGATGCCCGTCCACGCATCGGCGGCGATCAGGAAGCCGCAGATCGCACCCAGCACGTTGCCCGCGCCGGCCTCGGGCGTGCGGAACAGGTCGCGCAGGATCACCGCCACGGCGGTCCAGAGAAACAGCGCCAACAGTGCGTTGAAGGCCAGCGCCAGCGCCCCGTCGTTGCTGGCCCCGGTGAAGTGCCGCGTCCAGCCGACCACGACCATCACCAGCAGCAGCAGGGACGCCGGCACGCGCTCGCGCGTGCCGCGGAAGACGACGAGAAAGATCGTCACGATCAGCACGGTACGAAAGACGTCCGGCAGCATGCCGGCGTAGCCCGAATGCAATCCATAGGTCTGGATCACGATCGATGCCAGCAACAGGCCGAGCAGCACCTTGTACTTGTGCCGGCGCGGCAGCGGCGGCAGGCGCCCGACGGCGACGTGCGGCAATGCGGCGGTCACCGCGCCGGGCCGTCGGCAGCGTGATGCCGTTCGCGCACCAGGCGGCCGCGGCGGGGTGTGCTCACGGCGCCGCCACCACCTGGTAGTGCACGCCGTTGGCGCCAAACATCGGCTGGAACCAGGTGTTGCCGCTGAGGTAGTAGGTCGTGCCGTTCTTGTTGATGGCCATCGCGCCTGGCGGCAGCCCGGCGTAGCTCACGCCCATGGCATAGCTGGTCGTGGTGGTGGTCACCGTGGTCACGGTGGCCCCGGGCGGCGGTGCGGTGGCGGCCGACGTGCCGGCCGCATAGCCGGACGAGTAGGCCGCGCCGGTGCTGGCGCTGCCGGCGGCCACGCCGGCCGAGTAGGCGCTGGTCGTCGCCGCCGCCGTGTTGGCCGAGGCGATGGCCGCGCCGGTAGCCATGCCGACCACCGCGCCGGCCGCCGCCGCGCAGCCGTAGCAGCCGGTGGAATAGGCCGGCACGTACGCCGGCGGGTGGTACACCGGGTAGGCGCCATAGGGCGGCGGCTTGTAGGCCGTGGCGCCGTAGTAGGTGGTGTGCTCGGCGCCGGCACCGTAGGCACCTGCGGTGCTGCCGCCGGCCGCGTTGGTGTGCTCGGTGCCGCCGTATTCGCTGTGCGCGGTGCTGCCGCCGTAGGTGTTGCTGTGCTCGGTACCTTCGCCTTCGGTGTGCGTGGTGCTGCCACCGTAGCGGTTGTCGTGCGTGGTCGAGCCGTAGCTGTGCGAGGTGCTGCCGCCGGCGCGGTTGGCACTAGCCCAGGCCAACGCCTGGCCGGCGGCCAGCGCAGCGATCACGGCCAGTGCGAGACGGGTGTGGTTGCGCTTCATGCTGAACTCCTCAAGGGGCCTTCGGGGCGGGGGTGGTGCTCGCCGGCTTGGCCGGCTTTGGCGCGGCCTTGCTGCCCGGCGGCGGTGCCACGGCCGCCGGCTTGGCGAAGGGAATGCGCGGCGCGCTCTGCGCCTTCTGGGAGGCGAAGGTCTCGGCCGCATGCGTCGGGTCGATCTGCCAGTTCGACAGCTGCATGTCGTGGCGCAGCTTCAGCGGGTCCATCGCGAACATCGCGCGGATGCGCCGCGGCAGCTTGTCCTCGGTGCCCACCCACATCTGGATGAACACGTCGTTGGTGGCCCAGGCCACCGCCTCGGTGGGCACGCCGCCGACCGCGCCCGACGGGCCGATGTAGAAGGCGTGCAGCACCTTGTTCGTGAACGCCGCATAGGGGTCGGGCAGCAGCAGGTCCATGAACGGGTAGTAGATGGCGGCCCTGTCCGAGGCCAGCTTGAGTGCGGCCTCGATGGTCGGTGGCGCATCCGCCACGGCCACCAGGTTGGCCTCGGGCACGTAGGCCATCATCATCTTGCCGTCGTAGTAGAACTCGTTGGCCGCGCCGGCGCCGCTTTGCAGCACGCGCAGCTTGTCGGGGCGCTGCATCGCCACGTCGTAGCGCACCGGGTAGGCCAGCGGCGGGCCCAGCTTGCTCGGGTATTCGATGTCGACGATGGCGCTGAAGCTCATCGCCTTGGCCGCAGCCAGGCGCGCGCTGGTGGCCTTGATGATGTCGAGGGCGCGCTGCTCGACGAGCAGCGGCACGCGCGGCGGCTTGGCAGCCTTGGCTGCCGGTTTGGCGGCTTGGGCCGGCTTGGCCGCAGGGGTAGTGCCTTGGGCCAGGGTGCTGGTGGCCAGCACCAGGCACGCCAGTGCGGCGGCGGCGCGCGATGCGGCCGCGTGAGGGGTGGTCATCGCAGGAATCTCCAGTCAGGCGCCGCCGCCGGCGGCGACAGCGCAATCGATCGTCAGGGGATCATGCCGCACTCGAACATCTTGTTCGAGATCGGCCCGGCGATCTTGTTGAGGAAGGCGGCGCGCAGTTGTGGGTCGCTTTTCAGCAGCCCGATCACGCGCTGCTCCTGCTCGGTCTTGGGCTGCTGCTTCTGCGCCCACAACTGCTCGCAGGTGCTGGTCTGGTACTTCTGGATCACCTTGTCGGCGGCCGCGTTCATCAGCGGCATGTCGGCTGCGGCCGCGCCGGCAAAGGCCACGGCAGCCACGGCGGCCAGGATCTTGAGGGTAGGCTTCTTCATCGTCTGCTCCTTTGGGGGTGGTTCGATAGTCACTTCGCTTCGATGATGTCCATCACCACGCGGCGGTTCTTTGCCCGGCCCTGCGCGGTGTCGTTGGAGGCCACCGGCTGGGCGTCGCCGAAGCCGCTGACGGACAGGATGCCGGGCGGCACGCCCTGCGCTACCAGGTGGTCGGCCACCGACTGGGCACGCGCCTTCGACAACTCCAGGTTGCTGGGGAAGCGTGCGCGCAGCTCCGGGCCGATGGGCACGTTGTCGGTGAAGCCCTTGACCTCAATCTTCTGCCCGGTCAGCGTCTTCAGCACCGGGGCCAGCTTGGACAGCGTGGCCTTGCCGGCAGGGTTGAGCTCCCAGCCGCCTTCGGGGAAAAGGATGCCGTTGGCCAGCGTCACCTGCACCACGTTCTGCAGTTGCGTGATCTGCGCCTGGTCGGCGGAGATCTCGCTCTTCAGCTGTGCGTCAAGCTGCTGGTAGGTGCTGGTCTTGGCCACCTGCTGGTCATAGGTTTTCTGCGAGACGCAGGCCGAAAGCAGCGCGCTCGTGACGAGCAGCGCGGCGGTGGTGCGAAGGCTGGGTAAATTCATGAGGGTTCTCGTGGTGGGGGTTCGGATCGGACGGGGGCGTTGCGGGTGGCATCCAAGCTGCAATGCAGCCGGCTATTGTCCTGAATTCTCAGGGGATCATGCCGCACTCGAACATCTTGTTCGAGACCGGCCCGGCGATCTTGTTCAGGAAGGCGGTGCGCAGTTGCGGATCGTTCTGCAGCAGGCCGATCAGGCGCTGCTCCTGCTCGGTCTTGGGCTGCATCTTCTGCGCCCACAGCTGTTCGCAGCTGCTGGTCTGGTACTTCTGGATCACCTTGTCGGCGACCAGGTTCATCAACGGGTAGTCGGCCAGCGCCGAGCCGGCGAAGGTCAGCGAGGCGGCCAGAACGACAAACTTGCGCAGCATGAAAGACTCCTCTTGAGTGTTGATCGAAAGCGAGCCTGGCCTGATGCCGGGCTGGGCCGGTGCTGTCGAGAATGCCGGCGGACCGCCGGTTTACCCAGGCCGGGCGCGATGCTAAACCTGCCAACGCTGCGCGTTTTGACATTCCCGGACAATCGGTCCGTCTCCCAGACCAGCTGCTGCCGCGGCCTCCCCGCCATGCCCCGACCGACATCGAAGCGCCCATCCACACGTGCCCAGCCCGTGGCGCGACGGCCCGCTGCCGCGCCTGCCGACATCCGCATTGGGCCGCTGCTGCCGGTGCCTGGCCTGCTGCGCGAGTCCGGCATCGATCCGGCGCCTGTGCTGGCCGCTGCCGGCATTGCCGCGTCGGACTTCGATGATGCCGGGACGCGGGTGCCCTTCGAAGCGGCGGCGCGGCTGCTGCATGAGGCCGCACGGGCCTCGAAGCGCGAGGATTTCGGTCTGCTCGTCGGGCAGCGCTTCGACTTTGGCAGCCTGGGGCTGCTGGCGCTGCTGATGCAGCGCGCGCCGACCGTCGGCGATGCTCTGCGCAGCCTCGAGCGTCACCTGCACCTGCACGACCGCGGCGCGGTGGTATACCTGAAGGCGTCGCAGGCCAGCCAGGTGGCGCTGGGTTATGCGGTGCACGATGCGGCCACGCCAGGGGTCGGCGCCGCGTATGACCTGTCGATGACCATCGGTGTGGCCATGCTGCGTGCCTTGTGCGGGCAGGCCTGGCGGCCTCGCGAGGTGCACCTGCCACATGGCCGGCCCGCCGCGCCGCTGGCCTGGCGCCGCAACTTCGGTGCCCCGGTGGTCTTCGATGCCACGGCCGCGGAGATCTGGTTCGACGCCTCGTGCCTCGAGCAGCGGCCGCCCCATGCCGACCCGGCGCAGCAGCTCGAACTGTTGCGCAGCGCCCAGCAGTCCGAGGCCGCACTGGCACTGCCGCTGGCCGAGCGTGTGCGGCATGTGGCCCGTGCGCTGGTCATGACCGGTGCCTTGACGGGCGACCGCATGGCCGAAGCACTGTCGCTGCACCCCAGGACGCTGCGCCGCCGCCTTGCCGCCGAAGGCACCAGCCTCACTGAGGTTGCCGCGGCCGCACGCTTCGATGTCGCGCGGCAGCTGCTGCGCGAGACCGGCGTGGCGCTCGGCGAGATTGCCGAGCTGCTGGGATATGCCGACCTCAGCGCCTTCGTGCGCGCCTTTCGCAGCTGGGCGAACTGCCCGCCAGGGCAGTGGCGTGCGGCCGCCAGGCTCAAGCGCCCGCCAGCAGCCCCTTGATGACGATATTGGCCTGGATCTCGGCAGCGCCCTCGAAGACGTTGAGGATGCGCGCATCGCACAGCACGCGGCTGATGCGGTACTCCAGCGCATAGCCGGTGCCGCCGTGCACCTGCACGGCGTTGTCGGCATTCGCCCAGGCCACGCGCGCGGCCAGCAGCTTGGCCATGCCGGCTTCGATGTCGCAGCGGTGCTGCGCGTCCTTCTCGCGCGCGGCGAAGAGCGTGAGCTGCCGCGCGACCATGGTCTCCACCGCCATCCAGGCCAGCTTGTCGGCCACGCGCGGGAAGCCAAGGATCGGCTCACCGAACTGCACGCGCTGCTGCGCATAGGCCAGGCCCAGCTCGAAGGCGTTCTGTGCCACGCCCACGGCGCGCGCCGCGGTCTGGATGCGTGCCGATTCGAAGGTCTGCATCAGTTGCTTGAAGCCCTGGCCGGTCTGGCCGCCGAGCAGCGCCTCTTCGGGCACGAAGAAGCCGTCGAAGGCGATCTCGTATTCCTTCATGCCGCGGTAACCCAGCACTTCGATCTCGCCGCCGCTCATGCCCTGTGCGGGGAAGGGGTCCGCATCGCTGCCGCGCGGCTTCTCGGCCAGGAACATCGACAGCCCGCGGTAGCCGGCCGCGTGCGGGTCGGTGCGCACCATCAGCGTCATCAGGTCGCTGCGCGCGCCGTGCGTGGTCCAGGTCTTGTTGCCGTGGATGCGCCAGCCGCCTTCGCATCTTTCAGCACGGGTGCGGATCGACCCCAGGTCCGAGCCCACATCGGGCTCGGTGAAGCTGGCGGTGGGGATCAGCGTGCCGCTGGCGATCAGCGGCAGCAGCCGCAGCTTTTGCTGCTTTGTCCCGTTACGCTGGATCAGCTCGGCGGCGATCTCGGTGCGCGTGCCCAGCGAACCCAGTCCGATGTGGCCGCGCGCCAGCTCTTCGGTGACCACGCACATCGCCGACTTGCCCATGCCCGAGCCGCCATGCGCCTCGCCGATCGTCAGCCCGAACACGCCGAGCCGCGCCATCTCGGCGATGACCGCGTCGGGGATCAGCGCATTGCGCAGGTGCCAATCGTGCGCCGCGGCGGCATGGTCATCGGCGAAGCGGGCGAATTGCTGGCGCACCTCGTACAGCGCCACATCGTCGTAGCCGGGGTCGCCGAAGGCGCGCGTCGCGGCGCCTTCGCTCACCAAGGTGGAGATGCGTTGGCGGGCGGCGGGCGTGAAGCCCTCGGCGCGCAGGCGGCGCACAGCGGCATCGCCATCGAAGGCCGTGCAAGCCGTGCCCTCGCGGTCCAGCGACTCGGCGCGGAAAAACTCGCCCTGGCTCATCGGCAGGCCGCCAGACAGCTGCGCCAGGTACTCTGCAAAAGCGGCGCGCAACAACAGCGATTCCAGCTCGCCGAAGCGGCCCACCGCCTGCAAGCGC
>DASQFA010000289.1:0-4350 GCA_035633375.1 Rubrivivax sp. | reverse complement strand
AGGGATGCCCAGGCCTTCGAGGATCAGGCACATCTCCGAGCGCATGTCCTGGAAGCTGTCGACCGGCGGCACGGGGAAATAGCCGCCCTTGACCGCAGGCCGGAAGCCGGAGTTGCCGTGCTCGTATTCCTTTCCGGTGTTCCAGGCAGCCTCTTCGGATTCGATCTTCGAGAAGCAGCCCGACATGTCGTTGCCCCAGCGCACGCTGTCGAAGACGAAGAACTCGGGTTCGGGGCCAAAGTAGGCGGTGTCGCCCAGGCCGGAGGCCTTCATGTAGGCCTCGGCGCGCTTGGCCAACGAGCGCGGGTCGCGCTCGTAGGGTTTGCCGTCGCTGGGCTCGACCACGTCGCAGGAGAGCAGCAAGGTCGGCTCTTCGAAGAAGGGGTCGATGTTGGCGGTGTTCGGGTCGGGCATGAGCTGCATGTCCGAGGCTTCGATGCCCTTCCAGCCGGCGATCGACGAGCCGTCGAAGGCGTGGCCCGCGCTGAACTTGTCCTCGTCGAAATGGGACACCGGCACGGTCACGTGCTGTTCCTTGCCGCGGGTGTCGGTGAAGCGGAAGTCGACGAACTTGATCTCGTTTTCCTTCACCATCTTCATCACGTCGGCAACAGTCTTTGCCATCTGGGCTCTCCTAGCTCTCGTATTGGGGATTCGGTGGGTGGTTGTGTGCGCAACCCTTGGGGTAGCCCCTGCAGGCGCACGGGAATCTAGCAGAAAGCATGCCTGCGGCCGGGGACAGCGCCATCTTCAGCGCGCGACGGGCTGCGCGCCGCACAGACCACCGCATCAGCCATGCCCGAGGTTACAGCACCAATGAAGTGCGATCGAATACCCATAAGGGTGCATTAACGATCAGTCACGCGTCATTTCAGGGCCGCATCGTACCGGCAGCAAGGCCAATGCGTTGCGAAGCACCACAAAGGCGTTGTCGACCCTTCCTGCCGGCCCCTTGACGCCCAGCTCGATGTGGCGGCCCCACTCGTGGCTCGCGTCGACACAGGGCAGGCTGAACACCTTGACGTCGACGAAGCGTCGCTCGATATCCTCCATCAACGGCGTGAGCGTGGCCTCCATGCCGCCGAAGACGATGACCGAACGTTCCAGTCGGGCGTGTCCGCCGAACCGCGCCTTGTAATGGGTATCGAGCACCCACTCGATCATCGGCCAGGCCATCACCGGAAAGCCCGGCACGAAATACACCGATCCGACCGAGAAGCCGGCGATCTTGTTGTACGGGTTGGGAATCAGCGCCGCGCCTTCGGGGAACATGCCCATGTTCAGACGATGTTGGTTGTCGTGCCGTTCGGGCTCGAAGGGCAGCCCTGCCTCGGCCGCCACATCGCGCATGCGCTCGAGGATCAGGTCGCGCGCGCCGGGATGCAGCGTCAATGGCACGCCCAACGCTGCGGCCGCACATTGCCGCGTGTGGTCGTCAGGCGTGGCACCGATGCCGCCGCAGCTGAACACCACCTCGGCGCTGGCGAAGGCCTCGCGCAGCACCGGCGTGATCAGGCTGCGGTCGTCGCCGACGTACCGCGCCCAGGACAGCGCCAGGCCGCGTGCAGCGAGCAGTTCGATGACCTTGGCCAGGTGCTTGTCCTGGCGCTTGCCCGAGAGAATCTCGTCACCGATGATGATCAGGCCGATGTGCATGCGGTCGGCAGCGCGGCCACGGCGCTGGTTTCGAGACTGGGTGGGGGTGTGGCTGCTGGCCTGTGCCCCAGTGCGGCCGTGAACCAGGAGGCCCCGCGTTTGCATTCGAGCGTATCGAAGCGCCGCACCGCCATCCGGCTGACCAGCGCCGGCGTCATC
The DNA here is from genome assembly GCA_035633375.1 of Rubrivivax sp. Lineage (GTDB taxonomy): Bacteria > Pseudomonadota > Gammaproteobacteria > Burkholderiales > Burkholderiaceae_C > Rubrivivax. The sequence goes on along the minus strand of DASQFA010000289.1, from coordinate 2,535 downwards.
AGCCAGGCGACAAGCAGCAAGGACGCGACGACGATCACCGGCACGGCCAGCACGACGACGGAATCGACAAGCTCTTTCACGCGTGCAGCATAGGGCAAATGGGCGGCCGATCCACACGGGCGCGAACTGCAGCATGGCCGCCACGTCCGTGTACCCGTTCGAGTATCGCGAACCGCCCGCGCGCGAACGGCAGCATGAATGACCCGCATCCGCGCGCCAGGTTGCGTCGGGTTGTGACGACGGCGCCGTGCCCGAAGCATCCTGTTGCAATCGTCCCCCCAAGGGGTGACGCTTTCGCGCTGACGCACAAGCACAATTTCAGGCATGGATTCGTTCTCGCAGGCGCTGCTGCTGTGCACCGCGATGCTGTTGGTGTCGGCCGCGGCGCTGGCCGCGTTCGAGCTGACGCAGCACACCTACCTGGGCTTTCGCTGGTGGACTTGCGCGTTGGGGCTGAACGCCGCCGCGGCCTTGTTCGTGGCCCTGCATGACAGCTTGCACCTCGGATTGCCGCTGGCACAGCTGCTCTTCGTGCCTTGGCCCGTGTTGTGCCTGCTGGGGCTGCGCCGTTTTCACGCGCGCATGCAACTGCCAGGCAACGAGCTCATCGATATCGGCCTGCTGGCTGCATTGCTGCTCGCGGCTGCACTGGCCACGCTGGGGCTGACCGACACCGCGTATGGGCCGCAGGTGCCATTGTGGGCAACGGGTGCGGCGCTGCTCTACGCCGCCGCAGTGGCATGGCTGGCACCGACGGACGGCGACGCTTCCGGCGTGCGCGTGCTGGGTACCCTGTGGCTGCTGGTGGCCATGCTGCCCACGCTGGGGACGATCTGGGTGCAAGGTGCGCAGGCCACTGCGCAGCTGCAGATTGGCGGCGTCGCGCTGGGCTCGCTGGTGACGGCCTTTGTGGTGCTGGCCATGAGCAGCCAACGCACCGAGCGTGAACTGCGCAGTTCAAGGCGCAGGCTTCGCGTGCTGGCCAATATCGACATGCTGACGCAGGTGCCCAACCGGCGCCGCTTCGAGGAACTGGCGCGTCGTGCGCTGCAGGCCGACGAGCCGGGCAGCGCGGCGCTGTTGCTCGTGGACATCGACCATTTCAAGCAGATCAACGACAAGCTCGGCCACGCCGCCGGCGACCGCGCGCTGAAGCTCGTCTCACGCTGCACGCTGGATCTGCTGCGCTCGCAGGACGTGGCCGGGCGCCACGGCGGCGACGAATTCGTGCTGTTGCTGCGGCGCAGTTCGACCAAGGACGCGATGCAGGTCGCCGAACGCCTGGTGTCCCATCTGCAGGCCCAGGCCAACGCGCATGCCCTGCCGTACCTGTCGCTGAGCTTCGGCATCGTGCAGATGCGCAGTGGCGAAAGCATCGACGACACGCTGCAGCGCGCCGACCAAGCTCTGTACGAAGCCAAACGCTTGGGGCGGTCGAGGGCTGTGGCCGCCGATGTCGACGACGATGAGCACCCGGTCTTCAGCAGCAGCCAGCGCCTGGGCCTGACTTCGACTTGAAGCGGCCAAGAAAGCGGCCAGGCTATCTATAGGCCCGGCCGTGCGACTTGGATGGTGCCGGCGTCACTCACACTCGGGGCTGCAAGCCGCATGAATGCTCACTCTCTGAACATCTGGACAACCGAGTTATCCGCAAAGTTATCCGGTCGACGTTGGGACATGGTGAGACAACCGATCGAGGTCGGCGCAGGCCCCTGCTGGCGCTGCGCCGGCGGCATGCGATACCCAAGTCGCGCTGCGAACCTCGCGCCCTATCGAGGAACCGCGCCACAACGTCAGCCTCGAGAAGCTACGACGAAATGGATGCGCACCGAATGGCGCGGGCGCTTTCGGCATCAGTGACGGGCTGGGCTGTAGGCTACGGCCAGTCGGAGTGCCAGCGCGCGAAGTTTGAGATCGTCCGTCCAGAGCAGGGCATCCGAAGTCAGCATAGTGGACGCCAGCAGCATCACGTCGACGGCGCCGCAGCCTGTGTCGTAGAGGCGCTCCTGCTCGATCAACTCCATCGTTTCGTCGATTGTTGCGACGACCGGCCGCTGGAGTGCACTGAGGTCTCGAAGCGTTCGGTCGCGCGGAGCGGGCGGTGTGCCACACGCCAACTCGACCAGGATGAGCGGGTGGCATAGAACCCGATCCGCCGAGACGAGCGATTGAAGCGCCGCATCCGCGCGGCGGAAGTGGCGGACCCAGACCGAGGTATCGGCCAAGACCATCGTCACCGACCAGGCTCCCCATCGGGACGGCGGCGAGAAATGCTCTTCATCGTTGGTACCGTGCCGCCAAGTGCCGCGAGGCGCTTGCCCGCCTGAACGCGCACGAAGACCTTCATCGCCTCGCGAAACAGTTCGGCCTTGTCCATTCCGGGGTCCGCAACCTCAAGCGCTCTGTGGTAGAGCTCGTCGTCGATGGTGACTGTCGTTCTCATGGCATCCTGCTGATTAAGTATTTGATGCACTTTATCATCATTTGGCGCATCAACCAGGTCGACCGATTCAGCAGACGTGCCGAACAGAGCCA
>DASQFA010000288.1:0-11609 GCA_035633375.1 Rubrivivax sp. | reverse complement strand
CCCGGCCGACGCCGGCGCGGGCAAGGCGCGTGGCTGCCAGCGCGCATCGTCGATCGGGATGCCCAGGCCCTGCGCCATGTACAGCGCGGCTTCGTGGTGCATGTCTTCGTGCAGCAGGGCCAGGCGAAAGAAGTACAGCGTGTCGTCGTGCTCGTCGCGCGCATCGGCGTGCTGCAGCAGGGCCAACGTGGCCTGCAGTTGCGCCGCCAGCTCGGCCCGCGTGGTGGCGGCATCGGGCAGCGGCAGCGCCCAGCGGCTGTCGTGCGGCACCTCACTGGAGTTGTACAGCGCGTCGGCATTTTCGCGCGGGCCGGGCCGGCGTGGCGCCGCCGGGTCGGCCGCATGGCCCGCGCGCCAGGCCGGGTTGCGTGCCAGCCAGAACTCCTGGAACCAGCCGATGTGGCCCAGCTCCCACAGCGGCGGGTTCAGCTCGGCGCGCAGCGGCACCGAAAGGTTGCTCAGTGCCGCCGCGCAGGCGTCGAAGGTCGCCAGCGTGTCGCGCCGGCTGGCTGGCAGCGCCTGCACCAGAATGTGCCGCCCGCCGCTGCGCGCCGCCACGGCTTCGGCGTCCATCGGCGTTAGGCTTGGCATGTGCATGCCCATTCCATCCTCATCGTGACCCCGGCGCTGGCGGACGCCAACAACGGCAACTGGCAGACTGCGCGCCGCTGGGCGCGCATGCTGGCTTCAGCATACCGCGTGCGTCTGGTGGCGGGCTGGCAAGCCGGCGACGACCCGCCGGACGACACGCCCGCGCTGATGATCGCGCTGCACGCGCGGCGTTCGGCGGCATCGGTGGCGGCATGGCGCAGCGCCGGCCCGCGGCGGCCGCTGCTGCTGGCGCTGACCGGCACCGACCTGTACCGCGACATCGACACCGATGCCTCGGCCCAGCGTTCGCTGGCAGCGGCCGATGCGTTGGTGGTGCTGAACGAACTCGGCGCCTCTCGGCTGCCGCCGGCGCTGCGCCCGCGCTGCCATGTCGTGCTGCAGTCCTGCGCGCTGCGGCGCACGCTGCCGAAGACCGCGGCTCACCTGCGCGCGCTGATGGTCGGCCACTTGCGCGAGGAGAAGGATCCACGCACGTTCTTCCGCGCGGTGGCGCGGCTGGCGTCGCGCACTGACCTGCGCTTCGACCATGTCGGCAGCGCGCTCGATGCTTCGCTGGGCGAAGAGGCGGCTGCGCTGCAGCGCAGCCAGGCCCACTACCGCTGGCTCGGCGCACTCGGCCATGCCGCCACACGCCGGCGCATCCAGGCCGCGCATGTGCTGGTGCACGCCAGCCGCATGGAAGGCGGCGCGCATGTGGTCATCGAGGCGGTGCGAAGCGGCACGCCGGTGCTGGCCTCGCACATCGACGGCAACGTCGGGCTGCTCGGCGCCGACTATGCGGGCTACTTCCCGCCGGGGGACGAGCGTGCCCTGGCGGCCCTGCTGGAGCGCGCGCGCGACGATGCGGCTATGCTGCCTGGCTTGCGCCGCCAGATCGACATCCGCGCGCCGTTGTTCTCACCCGCGGCCGAAAGCGCTGCGTTGCACCGATTGCTGGGCCAGCTGCTCGCCCGCCCACCCCGAGGAGACGAATCATGAATGCCCCCGAAAGACCCACTGAGCCGCGCCTCACTTCACTCTCGCACGGCGGGGGCTGCGGCTGCAAGATCGCCCCCGGCGTGCTGTCGGAGATCCTCAAGGGCACGGCGGCGATGCCGATCCCCAAGGAGCTTCTGGTGGGCATCGAGACCGCCGACGACGCCGCGGTGTACCAGCTCAACGACGAGCAGGCGCTGATCGCCACCACCGACTTCTTCATGCCCATCGTCGACGACCCCTTCGACTTTGGCCGCATCGCCGCCACCAACGCCATCAGCGACGTGTATGCCATGGGCGGGCGGCCGATCCTGGCGCTGGCCCTGGTCGGCATGCCGATCAACGTGCTCTCCACCGCCACCATCGGGCGCATCCTCGAAGGCGGCGCCTCGGTGTGCCGCACAGCAGGCATCCCCATCGCCGGCGGCCACACCATCGATTCGGTCGAAGCCATCTACGGCCTGGTGGCTCTGGGCCTGGTGCACCCCAAGCGCGTCAAGCGCAACGCCGACGCGCGCCCTGGCGACCTGCTGGTGCTGGGCAAACCGCTGGGCGTGGGCGTGATGAGCGCGGCGCTGAAAAAAGGCGAACTCGGTGACGCCGGCTATGCGCAGATGATCGCCACCACCACCCAGCTCAACACCCCGGGCCCCGACCTGGCCGAACTGCCCGGCGTGCATGCCATCACCGACGTCACCGGTTTCGGCCTGGGCGGCCACGCGCTGGAGATGGCGCGCGGCGCGCGCTGCGACGTGCGCCTGGACTGGGCCGCCGTGCCGCTGTTGCCGGGCGTGCGCGCGCTGGCCGCACAGGGCACGGTCACCGGCGCGTCGGGCCGCAACTGGGCCGGTTATGGGCACGACATCGTGCTGCCGGCCAGCTTCGCCGCGCCAGACCAGGCGCTGCTCACCGATCCGCAAACCAGCGGCGGCCTGCTGGTGTCGTGCGCGCCCGAGGCGCTCGACGCCGTGCTGGCGGTGTTCAACCATCACGGCTTTGCGCAGGCGGCAGTGGTCGGGGCCATCTCGGCCACGTCCGGCACGGCGCGTGTGCAGGTGAGCTGAACGCACGCCGCGGCGCGGGGCCTCGGCCATGACGAGTCACAGCATCTGGGGGGATTCAGGGTTTCCCAGTCCGGTCAGAGCCGTCAGGACTTGCGCTTGAGAATGATCGCGCGCACCTTGTCATAGTCGCGCGGGCTGATCGCTCCTTCGTCCAGCGCCCTTTTCAGGTCAAGCAGCTCCTGCCCGCTGGAAATCGTCGTCGTGCCCTTGACCGTGACGTTGGCCTTGGACGAGCTGCCGCATCCCGCCAAGGCCAGAAAAGCCGCCAGCGCAAGCGCCCACACGAATCGGGTCATCATCAGCATCTACTCCGCCGGGGTCACTGGACGGAATCGACCAGGCGCTTCACTTGCGCCTGGTATTCCTGGTCGGAAATCGCGCCGGATTCCTTGGCTTTCTTCAGGTCGATCAACTGCTGGCCGATCGACACGCTGATGGTCGGTGGCAACACGTCCGTCGTGGCCGACGAACAGGCACCCAGCAAGGCTGTTGCCACGAAGGTGACCACGCACCGGGTGACTCTGATCATCATGAGACTCCGTGGGCTGTGATCCATCGTGGTTTGCGCGATCCGGTCGATCGGGATTCTCGCAGACACGGCGCGGCGCCATGCAAGGCGGCCCGGGCACTTTCACCGAGCCGCGCTGCGTCGCCCACCGATGCCGCTGCTGGCCCGATCATCGAGCGCGCCTCAGGCCTTGAGCTTGTAGCCCGTGCGGAAGATCCAGCCCACCACGCCCAGGCACAGCAGCAGGAACAAGAAGGTCATGCCCACGCTCAAGCCCACGCCGACGTCGGCCACGCCGAAAAAGCTCCAGCGAAAGGCGCTGACCAGGTAGACCACCGGGTTGAACAGCGTGATCTGCTGCCACAGCGGCGGCAGCATGTGGATCGAATAGAAGCTGCCGCCCAGGAAGGCCAGCGGCGTGACCACGAGGATGGGCACGATCTGCAGCTTCTCGAAGCCGTCGGCCCAGATGCCGATGATGAAGCCGAACAGGCTGAAGGTCACCGAGGTCAGCACCAGGAAGGCCAGCATCCACAGCGGATGGGCGACGCTGAAGTCGACGAACAGCCGCGCCGTGGCCAGCATCAGCAGACCCAGCACCACCGACTTGCTGGCCGCCGCGCCGACATAGCCGATGACCATCTCGAGGGCCGAGATCGGCGCCGACAGCACCTCGTAGATCGTGCCCGAGAACTTGGGCATGTAGATGCCGAACGAGGCGTTGGAGATGCTGCTGGTCAGGATCGACAGCATGATCAGCCCGGGCACGATGAAGGCACCATAACTCACGCCGTCGATCTGGGCCATGCGCGAGCCGATGGCCGCGCCGAAGACGACGAAGTACAAGGAGGTGCTGATCACCGGCGCGGCGATGCTCTGCAGCAGCGTGCGTCGCGTGCGCGCCATCTCGAACAGGTAGATGGCGCGGATGGCATACAGGTTCATCGGCAGCCCTGCGCGCCGCGCCGGGCGCCATGAGCCTGTTCGGGCCGTCGTCTTTGGCTCATGCGTCCTTCCTCACCAGGCTGACGAAGATGTCCTCGAGCGAGCTCTGCGCGGTCTGCAGGTCCTTGAAGCCGATACCGTGCCCGGCCAGGCGGCGCAGCAGTTCGGCGATGTCCGATCTGCCCTGCTGCGCGTCGAAGGTGTAGACCAGGTCCAGGCCGTCGGCCGACAGCGCCAGCCGGTAGCCGGCCAGATCGGCCGGCACGCAAGCCAGCGGGGTCTGCAGGTGCAGCGTCAACTGCCGCTTGCCGAGCTGTTGCATCAGCCGCGCCTTGTCCTCGACGAGGATGATCTCGCCCTGGCTGATGACGCCGATGCGGTCGGCCATCTCCTCGGCCTCTTCGATGTAGTGCGTGGTCAGGATGATGGTCACGCCGCCGGCCTGCAGGCCGCGCACCATCCGCCACATGTCGCGGCGCAACTCCACGTCGACGCCGGCGGTGGGCTCGTCCAGGAACAGGATGCGCGGCTCGTGACTCAGCGCCTTGGCGATCATCACGCGCCGCTTCATGCCGCCCGACAGCGTGCGGATCATGGCGTCCTTCTTGTCCCACAGCGACAGATCCACCAGCAGCTTCTTCAGGTGCGCCGGGTTCGGCGCCTTGCCGAACAGGCCGCGACTGAATTGCACCGTGTTCCAGACGCTCTCGAAGGCATCGGTGTGCAGCTCCTGCGGCACCAGGCCGATGATGGCGCGCGCCGCGCGCCAGTCGCGCTGGATGTCGTGGCCATCGGCCCGCACCACGCCGCGGCTCGGGTTGACGATGCCGCAGACGATGTTGATGAGCGTGGTCTTGCCCGCGCCGTTGGGCCCGAGCAGCGCGAACATCTCGCCGCGCCGGATCTCCAGGTCGACGTTCTTCAGTGCGCTGAAGCCCGAGGCATAGGTCTTGCCCAGGCCGGTGATCGAGATGATCGGTGGCATGGGGCATTGTGTGTCAGCGCGCGGTTCGGCCCAGCGTCCCGCGGCGCGGCAGAATCACCGGGTGAAGGCCATCAGCTGCGGCATCCTCGCGCTCAACGCACACAGCGAACTGCTGCTGTGCCATGCCACCGGCACCTACGTCTGGGACATCCCCAAGGGCGGCGGCGATGCGGGAGAGACGACATTGCAGACGGCCATCCGCGAGACGGCCGAAGAGACCGGGCTGGTGTTCGCCGCCGACGAGTTGCTCGACCTGGGCCACTTCAGCTACCGCCCGGGCAAGGACCTGCACCTGTATGCCGCGCTGCGCGAGCGTTTCGATGCCGGCACCTGCCGCTGCAGCAGCCAGTTCACCGACCTGTGGGGCCGCAGCCGCCCGGAGATGGATGCCTACGAGTGGACCGCCTTCGAGCGCGTGCCCCGCCGCTGCGCGCGGCGCATGGCGGCCTTGCTGGCGCACACGCTGTCCCTGCCGCGCGTGTTGCAGATGCTGCTGCAGCGCCAGGCCGCGGCGCAAGCTGTAGCGCGGCGCTGATGCGCGCTTGCGTTGCGATGGGTTGCGCGGCCCGTGCTTCAGTACTCAATCCGCCAACGGCGCGGTGATGCCCTCGATGCGCTGCAGCACCTGCGGCGTCAGCTTCTCGGCCAGCGCCAGCGCGCCCAGGTTGGACTGCAGCTGCGACAGCTTCGACGCGCCGGTGATGACGCTGCTGACCCGCGGGTTGAGCGTGCACCAGGCAAGGGCCAGTTGCGCCAGGTTGCCGCCCAGCTCGGCGGCGATCGGCTCCAGCTGCGCCAGCGCGGCGTTGCGCGCCGGGTGCGTGACGCCGTCGCGCAGGAAAGCCATGCTGTCCATTGCCGCGCGACTGTCGGCGGGGATGCCCTGGCGGTACTTGCCGCTGAGCAGCCCGCTGGCCAGCGGGCTCCAGGTGGTCAGACCCAGGCCGATGTCGTCGTACAGGTGCGCATACTCCTGCTCGACACGGTAACGGTGGAACAGGTGGTACTGTGGCTGCTCGACCACCGGCTTGTGCAAATGGTGGCGTTCGGCGAGCTCCCAGGCCTTGTGCACGTCGGCCGCCGGCCATTCGCTGGTGCCCCAGTACAGCGCCTTGCCCTGGGTGATCAGGTCGCTCATCGCGCGCACGGTCTCCTCGATCGGCGTGTGCGGGTCGGGGCGATGGCAGTAGATCAGGTCGATATGCTCGAGGCCGAAGCGGCGCAGCGAGCCGTCCATGGCCTGCATCAGGTACTTGCGGTTGAGCGTGTCCTTGCGGTTCACCGCCTCGCCGTGGCGGTCCAGGCCCCAGAAGAACTTGGTCGAGACCAGGTAGTTCAGGCGCGGCCACTGCAGTGTGCGCAGCACTTCGCCCATCAGCGTTTCGCTGCGCCCGCTGGCATAGACCTCGGCGTTGTCGAAGAAGTTCACGCCGGCGTCGTAGGCCGCGGCCATCATCTCCACCGCCGCGTGCTTGTCCACCTGGTTGTGATAGGTGACCCAGGAGCCGAGCGAGAGCACGCTCAGGCGCAGCCCGGCCTGGCCGAGACGTCGGTATTGCATGGCGCATCCTCTTCTTGTGAAGCTGGGGCGCGCAGGGTAGCCGATCGGGCGGCGTCGCGCACATCGGCTATCGTGCGGCCCACAGGGGCAGTGCGCCAGCTCGCGCAGGCCCGGGGCGCAGGGAGAACACCTGCGTGGGGCTCCCCGCCAAGCGGTTTGGGCTTTGGGCACTGCGCATGGCGGCCCATTCGGCGCCCCGCTTCGGCCAGGCGCCCTCGCTGGACTTTCTGGAAGGATGCAGTTCATGGAGCGCCTTGGCGCTGGGCAGGTTCGATGAAGCACAGGGCCCTCGACATCGCGGTGGTGGGCGCCGGCCCGGTGGGGCTGGCGCTGGCGCTGCACGCCTCGCGCCTGCTGCCGCACGCGCGCATCAGCCTGTTCGACAGCCGCAGCGCCGCGCAGGATGTGTCGGCCGACCCGCGCACGCTGGCGCTGTCGCTGGGCAGCGTGCAACTGCTGCAGCGGCTGGATGCCTGGCCGGCACACGCAGCCCAGCCGATCCAGCAGGTGCACGTGTCGCAAGTGCCGGCCACCGCGGCCACTTTGCCCTTCGGTGCGCCCGAGGTGCGCATCCGCGCGGCCGACGAAGGTGTGCCGATGCTCGGCGCGGTGCTCAGCTACGGGCAGCTGGTGGCGCCGCTGCAGCAGGCCTGGCTGCAAGCCGCGCAGCGCGAGCCGCAGCGCCTGTTCAGCCGCTTCGGCACCCCCGTGATCGCGATGAAGGCGCTGGGCGACGGTGTGGAGCTGGACGCCGGCATCGCCGAGCGCTTCGACCTGGGCGTGGTGGCCGAAGGCGGCGTCTTTGCGGGGCAGGTGCGCAAGGCGCTGGCCAGCGACTACGGCCAGACCGCCTGGGTGGGCACGTCCAGCTTGCAGGGCGCCACGCCGGGCCTGGCGATCGAGCGCTTCACCCGCCACGGCCCGCTGGCGCTGCTGCCGTTGCGCAGCGAGCCCTCGGAGCCCGACACGTCGCGCGCCGCGCTGGTGTGGTGCGTGGACAGCGTCGACGACCCGGTGCGCGAGCTCGATGCGGCGCAGCGCCAGGCGGTGCTCAACACCTTGTTGCCCGAGGTGGCCGGGCGCATTACCGGCCTGTCGCCGCTGAAGGATTTTGCGCTCGGCCTGAACGCCGAACGCACTCTCGTCAGCGGGCGCAGCGTGCGCATCGGCAATGCCGCGCAGACCTTGCACCCGGTGGCCGGGCAGGGGCTGAATCTGGGATTGCGCGATGCCTTCGAGCTGGTGCAGGTGCTGCGCGGCGAAGCTCACATCGACGCCGCGCTGCGGCGCGTGGAATGGGCCCGTGCCGCCGACCGCTGGAGCATGATCGCCGCCACCGACTTCCTGGCGCGCAGTTTCACCTGGCAGTTGCCGGGCCTGGCCACGGCTCGCGCCGTGGGCCTGGCCGCGCTGCAGGCCGCCGGCCCGTTGCGGTCGCAACTGGCGCGGCGCATGATGTTCGGCTCGCGTTGACGTCCCGCGCTGACGTCCCGCGCTGACGACACCAGCCGCGGCCTTCAGGTGATGACGGTCGGCCGGTCACGCCCGGTGCGCGCGCGGATGCCGGCCAGTTGCTCCACCGTGTCGATCAGCGGCTGCAAGGCGGCCTGGGCCTCGACGCCCTGGCGCGCCACGTCGGGCTCGAAGCGCTCAAGATAGACGCGCAGCGTCGCACCTTCGGTGCCGGTGCCCGACAGGCGCAGCACGATGCGCGAGCCGTCGTCGAAGAACACGCGCAGCCCCTGGCCGCGGCTGACCGAGCCATCGACCGGGTCGGTGTAGCCGAAGTCGTCGGCGCGGTTCACCGTGCCGGCGGGGAAAGTGCGGCCCGCCAGCCCCGGCAGCGCACCACGCAGGTCGGCGTAAAGCTGCTGCGCCACGCCACTGTCGAGTGCTTCGAAGTCATGCCGCGAGTAGACGTTGCGGCCAAAGCGCCGCCAGTGCTCGCGCACGATGCCTTCAACCGGCTCGTCGCGCGCCGCCAGGATGTTCAGCCAGAAGAGCACGGCCCACAGGCCGTCTTTCTCGCGCACGTGGTCCGAGCCGGTGCCGGCGCTTTCCTCACCGCACAGCGTGATCAGGCCGGCATCGAGCAGGTTGCCGAAGAACTTCCAGCCGGTGGGGGTTTCGTAGCACTTGATGCCCAGCACGTCGGCCACACGGTCGACGGCACCGCTGGTGGGCATCGAGCGCGCCACGCCCTTCAGCCCGGCGGCATAGCCGGGCACCAGCGTGGCGTTGGCGGCCAGCACCGCCAGGCTGTCGCTGGGCGTGACGATGAAGCGCCGGCCGAGGATCATGTTGCGGTCGCCGTCGCCGTCGGATGCGGCGCCGAAGTCGGGCGCATCGGCGGCGTTCATCAGCGCCACCAGCTGGTCGGCATAGGTCGGATTCGGGTCGGGGTGGCCGCCGCCGAAATCGGGCAGCGGCGTGCCGTTCATGACACTGCCCAAGGGCGCGCCGAGCTGGCCTTCGAGGATGGCATGCGCATACGGGCCGGTGACGGCATGCATGGCGTCGAAGCGCAGGCGGAAACCGGGGCGGGCGACGAGCGCGCGGATGCGCTCGAAATCGAACAGCCGCTGCATCAGCCGCGCATAGCTGTCCACCGGGTCGGTGATCTCGACCTGCATCGCGCCGAGCGTCGTGGGGCCCAGGCGCTGCAGGTCGATGTCGGCACTGTCCAGCGTCAGGTAGCGCGTGATGGCGAGCGTGCGCTGGTAGATGGCCTCGGTGAGTTTTTCGGGCGCCGGGCCACCGTTGCCGATGTTGTACTTGATGCCGAAGTCGCCCTCGGGCCCGCCCGGGTTGTGGCTGGCCGACAGCACGATGCCGCCGAAAGCACCGCGCTGTCGGATCAGGTCGCTGAGGGCCGGCGTGGACAGGATGCCGCCGCGCCCGACCAGCACCTTGGCCACGCCGTTGGCCGCGGCCATGCGCAGGATGGTCTGGATGGCCTGGTCGTTGAAAAAGCGGCCGTCGCCGCCCAGCACCAGCGTGCTGCCGGCAATGCCGGGCAGCGAGTCGAACACCGACTGCACGAAATTCTCGAGGTAGCCCGGTCGCTGGAACTGCGTGACCTTCTTGCGCAGGCCGGAGGTACCCGGCAACTGGCCTTCGATGGCGTGTGTGGGCAGGGTCAGGATCTGCATGCGGGCTCTCCCGGTGGCTTGACGGCGCCACGTCGCCGTGTGCGCCGCCCGATTGCGCCGCAGCCCGGGCCAAGCCCCACCTGCCGCCGCGATGCCTGTGCACCGACTTGCTGGCGGGTGGGCCTGTATCTTTACCGGCGCAGCGACGCGTGAGCGTGCAGCCTAGCGCGAATCCCGATCAGCGCATTTGCGCCGCAGCAAAGACTCAGGCGGCGAGGGGCGCGGTGGCCAGGCACTTGTTGCACTTGCCCAGGCCGGGCAGGCGCGGATCGGGCTTGCCGTCACCGGTCTTGAAGTTGGCTTGGCAGCGCCGGCAGACGTACATCTTCGAGCTCGACATCATCGGCTTGGCACCGGGGCCGGTGGACGGCCTGGCGGCGGTGTACTCGGCTTGCGTCTGGCGCAGCCTTTGTCCGGTTTCAGAAACAGCAGGTGCAGATGAACGTTTTGTGGCCATGAGCTAGTTCCCGGAATGTGCCTGATTTTAGCGGCACATTGCGAAGGCCGCACACCGGGGAAATCCGGGCCCGCCGGGCACTGCGCTTTCAGCCGCGCCGATGGCTCAGCGCCGGCAGCTGCGAGCGCACCGCCGCCAGACGCGCCGCGTCCAGCGTGGCCATGACCACGCCCTCGCCTTCGGCCTGCAGGGCCAGCACCTCGCCCCAGGGGTCGACGATCATGCTGTGGCCCCAGGTACGGCGCCCGTTCTCGTGGCTGCCGCCTTGCGCCGGGGCCAACACGAAACACTGGTTCTCGACCGCGCGGGCGCGCAGCAACAGCTCCCAGTGCGCCTGGCCGGTGGTGTAGGTAAAGGCCGAAGGCACGCACAGCAGGTCGCAGGGCGGCCGCATCAGGCCGCGATACAGCTCGGGAAAGCGCAGGTCGTAACACACGCTCAACCCGACGCGCCACTCGCCCGCCTGCAGCGCCACGGGCTGGTCGCCGGCTTCGAGCACGCGCCCTTCGTCGTATTGCTCGCGGCCGTTGTCGAAGGCGAAGAGATGCATCTTGTCGTAGCGTGCGGCCTGGCTGCCGTCGGGCGTGAACACCAGGCAGCTGTTGCGCACGCGCTCGGGACTTGCGCCTTGCAGCGGCAACGTGCCGCCCACCAGCCACAGCGCATGCCGCTGGGCCTGATCGGCCAGGAAGCGCTGCATCGGCCCGTCGCCAGGCGTCTCGGCGATGGCCAGCTTGTCGTCGTCACGACGCCCCATCAGGCAGAAGTACTCGGGCAACGCCGCCAGCTGCGCGCCGGCAGCGGCGGCACGCGCGATCAGGCCGGCGGCGGCGTCGAGGTTGCGCGCCAGATCCGGGGTGGACACCATCTGCAGGGCTGCGATCTTCATGCGGAAGGCCTCGGTTCAGATAGAGGGAGGGGCCACGCTCTCGGCAGGGGTGGCTGCATCGATGGCGGGCACAGGGCCGAAGGCCCCCTGCGTTCGCTGCGCTTCACGCCTGGCTCGGCCCGGGCCGCGATGCTCTGGAACGCACACGTGCCAGCCGCCTTCAGCGCATCGCGCAACCTGTATTGTGCAAGCAGGCTGCTCTGGCCAATGGCCGGATCGATTGCCATCGGGGCTGGTGCGCCGCCACGCCCAGGTCGAGCCGGCAGGCATCGGGCTCAGCGCCCGGCAGCGACGGCGGGCAGCCCGGATGCTGTTCCCATTGCCAGGTCTGGCGCAGCGGCTGGGGGCCGCACGAGACCGCCCGGACGCCATTCGTCGATGTGCGGCAGAATCATCCGGCGTGGCGCCAGCCACGCGATGAAACACACGCACCACGGCAGCCATGCCAGCGTCCACGCCAT
>DASQFA010000287.1:0-2375 GCA_035633375.1 Rubrivivax sp. | reverse complement strand
GTGCCATCGCAGCCGGCCATCCGGTGCGGCGCTACAACCAGATCATCGGCATGGCACGGGTGGACATCGCGCCCGGCCAGCATGTGCACAGCCACAACCTGGAGTTCAGCCACTTCGCGCGCGACTACGCGGTGGGGCAGTGCGTGGCGCCCACGGCCTATGCGGCCGAGCCGGCCACGTTCCAGGGCATCGTGCGTCATGAACCCGGACGTGAGGGCCGCGTGGCCACGCGCAACTACATCGGCGTGCTGACCAGCGTCAACTGCTCGGCCACGGTGGCGCGCGCCATTGCCGACCATTTCCGCCGCGACATCCGGCCGCAGGCGCTGCAGCGCTACCCCAATGTCGACGGCGTGATCGCGCTGACGCACGGCGCGGGCTGCGCCACCGACAGCGACGGTGAGCCGCTGCAGGTGCTGCGGCGCACGCTCGGCGGCTATGCGCGGCACCCGAACTTCGGCGCACTGCTGCTGGTGGGCCTGGGCTGCGAGACCAACCAGATCAGCGGCCTGATGCAGCAGGAGGGCTTGCAAGAGAGCGCGCGGCTGCACGCCTTCAGCATCCAGGACACCGGCGGCACGACCAAGACGGTGGCGCGCGGCATCGAACTCGTCGAATGGATGCTCGAAGAGGCCAACCGCGTGCAGCGCCAGCCCGTGCCGGCGAGCCACCTCATCGTGGGCCTGCAATGCGGCGGCTCCGACGGCTATTCGGGCATCAGCGCCAACCCGGCGCTGGGCGCGGCGGTGGACCGGCTGGTGCGCCACGGCGGCACGGCGATCCTGTCCGAATCGCCCGAGGTGTATGGCGGCGAGCACCTGCTGACGCGCCGCGCGGTGTCCAAGGAAGTGGCCGACAAGCTGCTGGCGCGCCTGCGCTGGTGGGAGGACTACTGCGCGCGCAACGGCGGCCAGATGGACAACAACCCGTCGGCAGGCAACAAGGCCGGCGGGTTGACCACGATCCTGGAAAAGAGCCTGGGCGCGGTGGCGAAGAGCGGCACCACCAACCTGGTGGAGGTGTACGAGTATGCGCAGCCGGTCAGCGCCAAGGGCCTGGTGTTCATGGACACGCCCGGCTACGACCCGGTGTCGGCCACCGGCCAGGTGGCCGGCGGCGCCAACCTGATCTGCTTTACCACCGGGCGCGGCTCGGCCTACGGCTGCGCGCCGTCGCCGTCGCTCAAGCTCAGCACCAACACCGCGTTGTGGCTGAAGCAGGAAGACGACATCGACATCAACTGCGGCGAGGTCATCGACGGCACGTGCAGCATCGACGCGATGGGCGAGCGCATCTTCCGCCTCATGCTCGACACGGCTTCAGGCAGCGCCACCAAGAGCGAAACCCATGGGTACGGCCAGAGCGAATTCGTGCCCTGGCATTTGGGCGCGGTGATGTGAGGCCCGAAAACCGCCGCTTGCCGCAGTGCGAGCGGTAGCGGCCGCCGGACTGACGCAGCGCGCCGCGTGACGCGGGTTTTTCCCGAGCCCATGGCCGTGCATTGCGGCATGGGGCCGCGTTCGTTTGGGTTATACCGGCCGTTGTCTTGATCGCAGGAGCCTTGGCCATGACCGATGCCACCCGACCGCACCACAAAGTGTGGCCCAAGCGGCTGCCGCGCGAACTGGTGGTGCCGCAGACCTCGCTGTGGTTCAACCTCGAGGTGGCGGCGGCACGCTACCCCGACAAGGCGGCGTACATCTTCTTGGGCCGCGCCATCAGCTACTCGATGCTGAAGTCACAGGCCGAAGCGCTGGCCGGCTGGCTGCAAGGCGTGGGCGTGGGCAAGGGTGACCGCGTGGCGCTGTACATGCAGAACTGCCCGCAGTTCGTCGTCGCGGTGTACGGCATCCTGCGCGCCGACGCGGTGGTGGTGCCGGTGAACCCGATGAACCGCGCCGACGAGTTCAGCCACTACATTACCGACCCGCAGTCGAAGGCGGTGATCTGCAGCGCCGACCTGGCCGGATTCGTCGACCAGGCCAACCAGGCGCTGCCTTCGGACCAGCGCGTGCCGCAGGTGCTGGTGACGCGCTACACCGATGCCATGCCCGAAGGTGCGCTCGACCCGATGGAAGCGCCGAGCGCGCTGCTCGAGACCTGGCTGCGCTGCGAGCATGCCCTGCCCGCGGGCTTCACGCGCTGGGCCGACGCGCTGGCCGAAGGCCACCGGCCCACGCCGCACACCGCGAAAAGCGACGACCTGGCGCTGCTGCCCTACACCTCGGGCACCACCGGCCTGCCCAAGGGCTGCATGCACACGCACCGCACGCTGATGCACAACGCGGTGTCGGGCCAGTGGAGCCATGGCGGGCCGGAATCGATCGGCCTGGGCGTGGTGCCGATGTTCCACATCACCGGCATGATGCTGTGCG
>DASQFA010000286.1:0-4881 GCA_035633375.1 Rubrivivax sp. | reverse complement strand
ATTTCGTGCAGCATCACGAAATGTTCATCCGGCGCACCCAAACTCGCAATCGCACCTCCGGCGAGCCCTACACGACCCACCGCCTGGTCCAGACCTCCCGGCTCGGCGCCAGCGTCAAGCAGACCACGCTGCTCAACCTGGGCAGCCACTTCGACTTGCCCCAACAGGAGTGGCCTGCCCTGGCCAAGCGGATCGATGAGTTGCTGCAGGGTCAGGCGCCCTTGATCGATGCGCTGCTGTCCGAGACCGGCCAAGCCCTGGCGCAGCGCTACGCCGCGCAGTTGATCGCTTTGAAGCCGTCGGCTGCAACCCTCACCGCCTTCCAGGCGGCGGCGACGGACCCGGGCGAGTCCGGCCGATACCAAGAGGTCGATCTCGACTCGCTCGAGCTGGTGCGCCCGCGCAGCGTGGGCGTCGAGCACGCGGCGTTGTCGGTGATGCGCCAGTGCGCCTTGGAGGACAAGCTCGCGGAGCTGGGCCTGAACCGCCCGCAGATTGCCGCGGCCGTGGGCAACATCGTCGCTCGCATGGCGCACCCGGGCAGCGAGCTCGCCACGCACGCGTGGCTGCAGCAGCGCTCGGCCCTGGGTGAGCTGATCGACTTCGACTTCGAGGCGATGGACCTGAACCGCCTGTACCGCGCCTCGGACGCTCTGTACAAGCACCGCGAGGCCTTGCAGGACCACCTGTTCGGGCAGGCTCAGTCGATGTTCGGCTTCGGCCAGACGATCACCCTGTATGACCTGACCAACACCTACTTCGAGGGCATTGCCGCGGGCGTGAGCAAGGCCAAGCGCGGGCACAGCAAGGAAAAGCGCAGCGACTGCCCGCTGGTGACATTGGCCATGGCGCTGGACGGCAGCGGGTTCCCGCGCCGCAGCCGGGTGTTCGCCGGCAACGCCAGCGAGCCCGCCACGCTTAAGGACATGCTCACGGGCCTGGAGGCGCCACACGGTGCCACCGTGGTGATGGATGCGGGCATCGCCACGGAAGCGAACCTGACGTGGCTCAGGGACCAGGGCTACCACTACGTGGTGGTCTCCAAGCTGCGCGAGCGCCAGTTCGATCCGGCGCTCGCCACTTCAGTGCAGTCCGCCGGCCAGGCGACGATCAAGATCCAGCGCGTGCTCGACGCGCAGGGCCATGCGCTGCTGTACTGCCACTCGCCAGAGCGCGAGTACAAGGACCGCGCCATCGATGCGGCCAAGACCGCCGGCTTCGAGGCGGTGCTGCTCAAGCTGCAAGCCGGCCTGAGCAAGCCTCGCGGCACGCACGACGTGGCGAAGATCATGGAGCGGATCGGACGTGCCAAGCAACGCTACTCGCGTGCCGCGCAGCACTACCAGGTCGAGGTCACCAAGGACGATACCGGCACGCGGGTGCGCGCCATCACCTGGACCAAGCGCATCAAGCCCGGCAGCGCGGCCGCACACCCGGGCGTGTACTGCCTGCGCACGACGCTCGTGCAGTTGGACAACGCCGCGCTGTGGCGAACCTACTCGATGCTGACCAACCTGGAGTCGGTGTTCCGCTCGCTGAAGACCGATCTCGGACTGCGGCCGGTCTTCCACCAGATCGATCGCCGGGTCGAAGGCCACCTGTTCATCAGCGTGCTGGCCTATCACTTCGTGCACACGCTGCGCCTGCGCCTCAGGGCCCAGGGCATCGACGACAGTTGGGAGACGCTGCGCGAGACGCTCGCCACACAGCAGCGCGTGACGGCCACCATGCAGCGCCGAGATGGCCGCGCGGTGCATGTGCGCAAGGCCACTCGGCCCGAGCCGCGTCATCAAAAGATCAACGAGATCCTGGGCCACGCGCCCAATCCCGGCGGCACCCACCGCGTGCTCGTCTAGTGCGATCTCACCAGCCGCTGCCCAGCGGCGCAGCGCTACACAAAAGTAGTGCCATACACGGTAAACATTCGGTGAACCCGTGGTCACCGGCCACGCTTCGCCCTACCGGCAGAGCACAGTGGCGAAGTCCCTCCGCAGCGGATACAGCCAGATGTCCTTGATCGGAATGATCTGGTGGTGGACGGCGGACTTCTTACCTCTGCCCGTGGTCCGCCCGACGTGCACCCAGTTGGCTGCTTTGTAGCAAGTGCCGCGATGGCGCTCGGACTCCACGAAGGTTTCGAAGAGCACTGGGCGATAGCCGTAGCGAAGCTGCCAGTCATTGGGAAGTTGGCGCGCCACCTTGGACAGGATCTTTGAGGCCAGACCCTTGGATTGGACCCAAGGCAGGATCAGGAAGCGCGCGTTGTTGACCACCAGTTGCAGGTTTTTCAGGCGCAGTGCTTCTGGCCAGCCAATGAACTGTTCGCGGGGACCCAGCCTCCAGGCGCTGGCGCCGAAGCTGAGCAGCGCGACGAGTTGCTCTGCGGCAAAGACGTTGTAGCGCATCTGGCTGCCTGACATGGGCGTGTAGCCCAGGTAGTGATAACGCTGGACGTACTCATTCCACAGCCGCGAGGCCGCCGTGCCAAGCACCGGCTGCAAGCTCAAGCTGCCGAGCTCGTGCACGGGCTGCAGCAAGGGGGCCTGTGCATCGGTGGCGGCAGTGGCCGGGAAGTGTGGGCGGCCGCGATGCGGCATGCGCGAGGCCGGCAGCGTGATCAGCCCATCGGATTGCATGCGCAGCAAGGCCACGCGACAGCTCATGTCCTTGAGTTCGCCGTTGGGCTTGGTCCAGGCGAACAGTTCACACAGTTTGCGCGACAGCGGCGTGCGCAGCAGCGCCGGGTTTTGCTGCATCAGTTGTCGGATCTGCTCGATCTCGTCCAGACTGAATTCGCGCCCGCTGTAAATGGTCATGAGGAGTCGATGCCTTGTGCCCTGTGGCCTGTTGCGCCTCTATCGCTGGTGGTGTTCATGACGCGCGCGTGTCTGGCCGGTGCGCCAACGTCAACACCAGCGCGCATGGCGGCAAGCCTTTGCTCATCCATGGCCCAGGGCAGAAATGCGTCGAGGTCTGCCGGCGCGCAGTTGGCATTGTCGCCACAGGCTTGCAGATAGGCACCCAGCCAGGTGCGCACGTTCAGCCCCCACAGTCTGGCCGTCATCAGCAGGCTGTACATGGTGGCGGCCAATTGGCCCGACCACTGCGAGCCTGAGCCGTAGAAGTTCTTACGCCCCACCACCGCCAGCCTGGCATCGCGTTCGGCCACGTTGTTGTCCATGGGGACATGCGCATGCTCCACGAACACGGTCAGGCCGCTCCAGTGCGCGGCCATGCTCCGAAGCACCTGGGCTGCAGGCTGAGCCAGTAGCGGTTGCGGCTGGGTCAGCTCACGTTCTCGCCGCTGGGCCATCTCGTCAACAGCCTGCTGCAATTCGTTCTGCCGCCCCGCGCGCAGGCTCGAATCGGCCGGGGCTTGCAGGCGCAAGGCGTTCAACTGGTAGAGCTTGGCAATCTCATCGACCCACTCCATCGCCCAAGGCCACAGATCCGGATAGGCGTTGGCCAAGTCCAGGAAGTCCCTGCGCTGGTGGGCCCAACAAAACGCGAGGATCACGCCCGGGTTCAGCCGCATAAAGCACTTGTAGGCCGAGTAGCGGTCACAGCTGAGGATGCCGCTGATTTGGGGGCCAAGCTCGTCTTCGATGACGCTGGTGGCGCGCGTGGGGTCGAGCACATAGTGCACGACCGCCGCCGAATGAAACACCCACAACTGCCAGCGGTGGCCCACCTTGCCTTCGATGTTCACGAACACCGCCCAGCGTGTCTCGTCGGCGTGCCAATGCGAGGCGCTTCGCAGCTTGGTTACCAGCGCCTGGTTCATCGGCTCGAACAGCGGGGCCAGCGTGTTGAGCCCGCCGGCCAGCGTGCCAGGCGCCATCTTCAGGCCCTGGTCGGCCAGGTCTTGCAGCAGCCGATGACTGGGGCGGCCGTAAAGAAATTTGTCCAACAAAACGTGGGTCCAGACCGAGACGCCGAACTTGCCTCTCTCGATCAGGCGCGGGGGTGCTGGCGCAGCCACGATGCCTGGCACGCAGCCGCAGCTGCATGCGGCTTGGTAGCGCTGCCGACGGATCACGCGCCGATAGGCCTGGACCTCGATCTCCACGACCTCGTTGTCCTGGGTGCCGGCAAACGGCTTGAGGTCCAGCCCGCAGCTGGGGCACTGCGGCGAGTCAAGCGCAATGACCTCGACGCGTTCGGGCAAATTTGTTTGCATCGTGCGCGCGTGGCCCCGAGCGCCTGGCTGCTGGCCTCGAGAGCGGGTGGACGCCGCGCGGGCTTGCTGCTCACTGCCGCCCTTGTGGCGCTCGCTCTTGCGGCCGAACACCCGTTGCTGAAGGTCACGAACCTTCGCTTGCGCCAAGTCCAACTCCGCGCGCAGCGCTGCTTCAAGCTGTGTGGCCTGCTCCTTGAGCTGCCGGTTGATGCGTCGATAGCGGTCTTCACGCCACTGCGCGCGGCCAATCGCCCGGCCGTGCAGGGCCTTCCAGTAGTTGGCCTGCATGACCAACTCGCCATGCGCCTGCTTGGTCAATTGCACATACTCGTGGGCCCATGGCGCTGCGTCCGTCTGCGCCGCAGACTGGCCTGCATCGAACCCGCACACTTTTGGCGCCATGCGGTGGACGGTAGCGAAAAGCGGGAAAAGTGTCCAGCGCTTTTTGGGGTTCCACCGTGCGGGGCTACGGGTTCACCGAATGTTTACCATACACGCCGCCATTCCGCTCTAAGTCCCTGATTCCATTGGCCCTCGTAGTGCCAAATGACAAACTTGGGTTAGCCAAGATCCCCAAGGCCGACCTGGACGCGCTGCTGAACGACAAGGCCAAGCTGACCGCCGTGCTGACCTACCACTTGGTGCTCGGCGCCGTGATGGCCAAGGATGTGAAGGCCGGCATGGTCAAGACCGTGCAAGGC
>DASQFA010000285.1:0-5837 GCA_035633375.1 Rubrivivax sp. | reverse complement strand
CCAGCGCGTAGCGAGTTATGCGCCCCGGGGCGAGTACCGCAGTGCAGTCGGACCGAAGGGCCGACCGCCGCAGCATGAGCCCCTGGCGGGTGCCGCCCGGCGCGACGCGCCGATCTTCGAGCGAGATAGCGGACTCTCGTGAACAGCCGCTTTGCGCCGCAAGCAGCCCTTGACGCTGAGGCCATCGAACCCGGGCGCATTTCAGCCTGTCGGCCGCAGGGCCGCCAGCACCGCCAGCCACAGCGGCAGGCTCAATGCGCACAACAGGGTCGATACCGTCACCAGCCCGGCGACATACGCACCGTGGCCACCCATGCGCACCGCCAGCACGTAGGCCGACGGCGCGGTGGGCAGGGCTGCAAACGCCACCAGGATCAAGGCCTGCGCCGCGGGCAGGGCCAGCCACAGGCACAGGCCGATGGCCAGCATCGGCAGCAGCGCATGGCGGATGGCCAGCAAGGCCGCTGCCAGGCCCGGCGCCGACTTCAGCCCACCGAACTTCAGGCCCGCGCCCACCGCCATCAGGCCCAGCGGCAGCGCGGCAAGGCCCAGGCGCTGCAGCGCGGCCGACACCGCATCGGGAAACTGCAGGCCCGCCAGATTGGCGACCAGCCCGGCCAGGGTGCTCAGGATCAGCGGGTTGCGCACGAGCTCGCGCATGTAACCATGGCCGCCATGGCGCGCCAGCGGCCATACCGCAGCCACGTTGCACAAGGGCACGCACAGAGCGATCAGCAGTGCCACCCAGGCCAGGCCCTGCGGCCCGGCCAGGCGCTCGGCCAGCGCCAGCGCGATGAAGGAGTTGAAGCGGAACGCGGTCTGAGCACCCGAGGCGTGCAGCCGTGCATCCACCCCGGGCCACATCCGCAACGCGTATGCCAGCGCGATGCCGCAGCCGACCACAGCCACGCCGGCCAGCGCCAGGCCGAGCGTCGCACCCGGCTGCAGCGGCGACTTCAGGATCGAGTTGAACAGCAGCACCGGGAACAGCAGGTAGTACACCAGCCGTTCCACGCCTTCCCAGACGCTGCGGCCCAGCGCGGTCCAGCGGCACAGCACCAGCCCGCAAAGGATGAGCAGGAAATCAGGCACCAGCAACAACGCATGCGTCATGCGCAGAGTGTGCCAGTGCCATCTTGGCTGCCGGCAGCACGCCTTGACCGCGGCGCGCCACTGCGCTGTCATTCATCTAACATTACGGCGTGGAACCATTGCGAGCGGCAGTCTCGCGAATTCGAACCCTGCCAAGTCGATGAGAGACCTGCCCTGCATGCTGTTGGCAACCACCGTCTGGACGTATTGGGCATGCGTCGGGGCCATGACCGTGCGCGTCCGCAGGCGGACCCGGAAACTGTCAGGCATCGTCCCAAGCCAGCGCCTCGAACAGTGGATGTGGGTACTCTGGATGCCGCTGGTCGGCGCGTGGATGAGCCTGCCGTACCTGGCCGCCAGCTCGTCCACTGCGTTCTGGGCGTTGCCAGCCTGGGCACGAGACATGCCACTGCTTGCATGGCGCTGGGCTGGCGCAGGCGTCGCCGTGGGCTGCCTGGTGCTCAGCATCGAATGCTGGCTGCGCATGGGCCGCAACTGGCGCATGGCTGTGGCCCCGGATGAAAAGACCGAACTCGTGACCACGGGCCTGTATGGCCGCATCCGGCATCCGATCTATGCGTTGAGCATCCTGCTGATGCTGTGCACGGTGGTGGTCGTGCCAACGCTGCCGGTCGGCCTGATGGCTGTCGTTCATATCGGCCTAATGATCACCAAATCGCACAACGAGGAGCGCTTCCTGGCTGGGCGATTTGGCGCCACTTATCAGCGTTACATGCAGCGCACCGGCCGCTTTACACCGCGCCTGCGCGCCGCCGTTGCCGAGCATGAGCAAACCTAGCCTGATGCCGTCGGCGCTGCCGCTACACGCAGCCGGAGCCCAGGCACCAGGGTGCGCCATGCCAGGCAGCAACCCAGGTGCCAACGCGGGGCATCGGCACATCGAGGGGCCGTGGCTGCGCTTCAACTTCTTCCAGCGCATGATGCTGCGCTGGCGCGAGTTGCATGCCTACAACCCGGTGCATGTGGTGCGAGTGCCCGTTGCACTCGAGCCCGAGCGGCTGCGGCGTGGCATTGCCGAGCAGCTCGAGGCTCTAGGCCTGACGGGCCTGCATGTCGACCGGGCCCGCTGGCGCTATCGCTACGCCGGGGGGCCGGCAGAGGTGGAACTGGCCGTGCTGGCCGGCGGGGACGATCCGCTGGCGGTATTGGCGCGCGCCATCGAAAGCGAGATCAACCGGCCGTTCGCGCCGTCGCCACACGAAAATCCGTTTCGCTTCTTCGCCGTCGATGAGCGCGGTGCTTTCCGGTTGGCCGTCGTCTATGACCACTATGTGGCGGGCGGTGATTCGATTGCCCGTGTGCTGACCGGCTTGGCCTGCGACTGCGCGCGTTTCGGCGCTGCGCCTGCGCCTGCGCCTGCGCCAATGGCGACGGCGACGGCGACGGCGACGGCGTCGCCCGCGGAGAACTATCGCAGCATGCTGCTGAGCCATCCGGGGAGGGTGGTGCGCTGCTTGACTGACCTGCCGCGCGTGATCGCCTCCGCGCGCAGGGCCTGCCGCGTGCCCTACGTTCGCGTCGAAGATGCCGGCAATGAATACACCTATCTGCACGTCGACACGGCTCGCACGCGCAGGCTGCGTGGCTTGGCCAAGGACTGGGGCGTCACAATGAATGACCTGCTGATGGCCTGCCTGCTGCGGGCGCTGTCGCCGCTGGCGCAGCGGCGCCACAGCGAGCCGCGCCGCAATCAACTGGCCGTCGCGTCTATCCTGAACATGCGTCGGGACTTCCGACCCGAAATGGGCGATGCGATGAACCCGTTCCTTGGGGCCTTCCGTGTGTCGCACACCGTGCCCGATGGCATCGGTCTGCGGCAGCTGGCGTGCGACGTGCAGCTGCAGACGGCGCGCATCAAGCGCCACCACCTGTACCTTCAAAGCCTGATGGCGCTGGGGCTGTCGGCGCTGCTGTGGCCACTGCTCACGCCCTTGCAGCGGCACGGCTTCTACCCCAAGCACTTTGCCGTGTGGGCCGGCATCACCACGCTCGACCTGAACCCGATCTGGGAGCGTGCGGCCCGTGAGGGCACGGCCCGGCTCGACTACCTGCGCGCCGTGCCCACGGGGCCCTTGTGTCCGCTGGTGCTGGCCGTGACCCTTGCGCACGATGAACTGCACCTGGCTTTCACCTGGCGCACCAGCGCCTTCTCGCGCGAGGACATTGCCGCCGTGGCTGCCGATCTCTTGCGTGACGTCGATTCGTCGAAGGCGGGGACCTTGCCTTGAGTCCGTTTTGCAGGGTTGTGGCGCTGGTGCTCGCGCTGGGCTTGGGTGCATGTGCGAGCGTGCCGCCGATCGATGGCGCGCAGGCCACGGCAGCGGCCAGCCAGGCGCAGCAACCCACCGGTGCGCAGGCGGTGCTGCTGGGCCTGGCGCTGGATCCGCAGGTCGAGGCGCGCATCCTGTCGCTCGACCCGACGCGGGTCTCCGACAACGACGTACGCCGGGTGCTTGCCCTTGGGCCCACGCCGCGCATCGTGGCGCTGCACGGCGGCATCTATCCGGTGCACCTGCTGATGGAATCGTTCTCACGCTTCCTTGCGGGCATGGGTTACCCGCCGCACAAGCTGCGGCATCCCGGCGACGGGCGCAGCTCGCACAGCCCCTACGAGAGCAGCACGCAGATCGCCGGCCTGATCGCCTGGTACTACGAGCACGAGGGCATGATGCCCATGATGGTCGGCCACAGCCAGGGGGGCATTCAGTTGGTGAAGGTGCTGCACGATCTTGCCGGCCATGACGGCACGCGGATCCCGGTCTGGAACCCGAAGACCGACGCCGTCGAAGAGCGCAGCACGATCCTCGATCCGTACAGTGGCGCGCACCGGCCGGTGGTCGGGCTGAAAGTCGGTTATGCGTCGGTGGTCGGCTCGGGTGGCGCCGCGCTGATGCTGCCCAACCAATGGAGCATGGTCACGCGCTTGCGCTCGATTCCCGACTCGGTGGTCGATTTCACCGGCTACACGCTGGCGCTGGACCTGATCGCATGGAATCTGCCCGGTGTGGGAGCCAGCTACCGCGCCACCGGTACGGCGCACGTGCGCAACGTCGAACTGCCGATCGGCTACTCGCATGTCTTCGTGGTGTCGACCTCGCATCTGGCGCGCGATCCGGTGATGCGCGAGTGGATCAACGCTTACGTGCCGGGGCAACCCGCCGATTTGCCCGCCAACGCCACGTCGACCGAAAGCAGCCTGTGGGCGGCTGATGTCTGGTACCACATCAAGAAGCATTGGGTGCTGGAGGCTCAGAAGGTGGTGCGTGCCAGGCAAGAACTGGCAGCGCAGTGATGCACGAACGGTGCCGCCTGCCCTGGGCACACTGCGGCCCGGATTGCGATGACCTTCGCGCCGATGTTTGCGTGCGCCAGGCCGGAGAGGCGGGCGTTCACGCTTTTGTCACAATCGCTTTCATGGCCCGACGACAGGGCTCGCCTGCCACGCATGCGTCGCCCCAGTCCCTATCCCCAAACACCGGAGACAAACTCGATGAGCACCCGACTGCTGAAGACCGCGCTGGCCGCACTGGCGCTGGCACCCACGCTGGCACTGGCCCAGGCCTTCCCGAGCAAGCCGATCCGGCTGATCGTGCCCTTTGCGCCGGGCGGCACCACCGACATCGTGGCGCGCATCATTGCGCCGGGGCTGGGCCAGGCACTGGGCCAGCAGGTGCTGGTCGAGAACAAGGCCGGTGGTGGCGGCTCGATCGGCGCACTCGAGGTCATCAAGGCCGCACCCGACGGCCATGTGCTGGGCATGGCCACGGTGTCCACCACCGCAGCCAACCCGGCCATCAACGCCAAGATCGGCTACAACCCGCTGACCGACTTCACGCCCATCATCAACATCGCCGCCACGCCGAACGTAATCGCGGTGCACCCCAGCTTCCCGGCCAAGGACTACAGGGCCTTTGTCGCCGAGCTGAAGAAGAACCCGGGCAAGTTCAGCTACGCCAGCTCGGGCACTGGCGGCATCGGCCACCTGCAGACCGAGCTGTACAAGAACCTGTCGGGCACCTTCATGACGCACATCCCGTACCGCGGCGCTGGGCCGGCGCTGAACGACACGGTGGCCGGGCAGGTGCTGGTGATCTTCGACAACATGCCGTCGGCGCTGCCCTTCATCAGGGATGGCCGGCTGGTGCCGCTGGTGGTGGCCGCGCCGCAGCGCCTGGCGGTACTGCCCAACGTGCCCACCTTCAAGGAGGTGGGCCTGGAGCAGGTGAATCGCATGGCCTACTACGGCATCCTCGGGCCCAAAGGCCTGCCCAAGGACGTGGTCGACAAGATAAATGCCGCCACGCGCAAAGCGCTGGAAGATCCTGCCGTGCGCAAGCGCATCGAGGACACCGGCTCGCTCATCATCGGCAACACGCCGGCCGAGTTCGCGGCGCAGATCGCGGCCGAGTTTGCCGTCTACAAGGACGTGGTGGTCAAGCAGAAGCTGACGCTGGAGTAGGCGCAGCGACACCCGCCCCGGTCAAAGCCACCGTCCGGTGGCTTTTTCGCCCATGCACCCGAAGCAGCCCAGCAAACCCGGCGCCAGCCAAGGCCGTACTGCGGTGGCGCACGGGCCCGGGCGGGCTGTAGCGGCGGGCGTAGGCTCGCCCGAAAGCCAGGCCCTGATCGACCGCTTCATCGACGCGCTGTGGATCGAGGACGGCCTGGCGGCGCAAACGCTGGCCGCCTACCGCCGCGACCTGAGCCTGTTTGCGCAGTGGCTG